>CAZSVW010000040.1:0-9116 GCA_964610485.1 Candidatus Hydrothermarchaeota archaeon
GGGCGCCGGGATTCGAACCCGGGTCAGAGGCTTGGAAGGCCCCTGTCCTAACCAGGCTAGACTACGCCCGCAATTTTTTAAGCTCTTCGGTTAACATTGGAAGAAAAACACCAACATCTGAAACAATTCCTAAAGCTTGAGCTGTGCCCCTATCTGTCAATTTTATAACAGTTGCAGGATTTATATCTACACATACCGTTTTTACATTACTTGGAAGAAGATTACCCACCGCTATAGAGTGGAGCATCGTGGCAAGCATTACTACCAGTTCTACCCCCTCTAAATGTCTTCTCATAGCGCGCTGCGCTTCGACTACATCGGTTATAACTTCCGGGAGAGGTCCATCATCCCTTATAGAGCCAGCCAATACAAATGGAACATTACGTTTGATACATTCATACATTATCCCACCTTTTAATTTACCATCTCTTATCATGTTCTCTATAGATCCGGCAAGAAGAACTTCATTTATTGCGTACAAATGATTTCTATGCCCACCTTCTGTTGGAATAACTTTTTTGACATCCATCCCCAATGAAGTACCAAATAACTGAAGCTCTATATCATGAACCGCAAGCGCATTACCAGCAAATAATACATCAACAAACCCCATCCTTATAAGCTCTGCAAGAGCATCACTAGCACCTGTATGGATAACTGCCGGACCACATACAAATGCTATTTTCTTTTTTTTTCTCTTGATTCTAACCATCTCTTCTGCTATTCTCCTTATCAAAGCTCTTGTTGGTTTTTCTGGAGAAACTTTACTTCTCATAAATTCAAAGATACTATATTCTCTTGGTCTCTCCGGAGGCTCAACTCTCACTCCGCTCTTTCCCACCACAACGAGTTCTCCTTTTTGTAAGTCCCTTATTGGCTTACACACAGCTTTCTTATTCTTGACATCCACCACTATGCAACAGTCCATTTCAATTTTTTCTACCTGTATCCATTCTCCGCTTAAATACACATAAGTAGGATGGTTCGTAGTAGAGTAAAATCCTCTGGGGGCTGCTCCGTCTTTTGGAGCCTCAACTAATTTGAGCTCTTCTATCTCTGGAACTCTAGCTCCTATTTTATGGAGTTCACCCAATATTAAGTCGAGAGTCTCCCTATCCCCAGCTTTAACCAATATTCTAGCGTAGCTTGGGTCAGTCTTATGTTTTCCTATATTAAACTGTAGAACTTCAAATTCTCCTCCATTGTCCATGATTATATCAAAAACCCTGGGTAGGATAAAGGAATCAATTATATGCCCTTTTAATTCTATCTCTTTTACTTCCATCTGTTTCACCTTACCATTGTTCCTATCCCTTCATCCGTAAACAATTCAAGCAATATAGAATGCTTTACCCTTCCATCTATAATATGTGCTCTTTCTACCCCACCATCTAAAGCTCTAACACAAGACTTCAATTTAGGTATCATTGAATCTCTCACTACTCCTTCTTCTATTAATTTATTCACCTCTTCCTTCCTGATTTCTTTTAATAAACTTCCTTCATCCTCCAAATTCGCCAGAACTCCCGGAACATCTGTAAGAATAATAAGTTTCTTTGCTTTTAATGCAGAGGCTATTTCTCCAGCAACGGTATCGGCATTTAAATTTAACGTATGCCCATCCTCCGTTATTCCGAGGGGAGAAATAACCGGAATATAACCATTGGAGGTCAATATTTCTATTAACCTGCTATTTATCTTTTTAGGTTCCCCTACGAATCCCAAATCTATTTCTTTTTCTTCTCCTTCTTTTATTATTCTCAATGGAGATTTTTTTCTGGCAACTATCAGATTAGCATCTTTACCGGATAACCCTACAGCAATTCCCCCGAATGCATTTATTTTTGATACTATCTCTGTATTTATCTTCCCAACAAGAACCATTTTGACTATATCAAGTGTTTCTTCATCTGTTATCCTCAACCCTTCAATAAATTTTGGTTTTTTTCCAAGTTTTTCCATGGCCTTCGTTATCTCCGGCCCTCCCCCATGGACAACAACGGGTTTCATTCCTATATATCTCAGCAGTATGGTATCCTTAATTGTCCATTCTTTTGCTTTATTATCCAACATCGCGTGTCCGCCGTATTTTATTACAATATGACTTCCATGAAAATTCTTGATATAA
This sequence comes from Candidatus Hydrothermarchaeota archaeon, assembly GCA_964610485.1. GTDB lineage: Archaea > Hydrothermarchaeota > Hydrothermarchaeia > Hydrothermarchaeales > CAZSVW01 > CAZSVW01. The sequence goes on from CAZSVW010000040.1 coordinate 2,129, forward strand.
GGTAACGCCTCAGCCAATACCTCTGCTCTGCTCATATAAGAAAGAGAATAGAGGTTAATATATTTAAATATATAGAACATGGACATCTCCTTATTCGACTACGAATTGCCCAAAGAACTCATAGCTCAGGAGCCTATAGAGGAAAGGGATAAATCAAAACTTATGGTACTCGCTGGAAATAGGATCGAGCATCGAAGGTTCTATGAATTAGTAGAATACCTAGAAAAAGGAGATACCCTAATTATAAACGACTCAAAAGTAATCCACGCAAAACTCAAGGGGAAAAAAGAAACCGGAGGAAAAGTTGAAGTTTTGTTGGTGAGGAATATAGAGGGAAGTATATGGGAATGTCTAATAAGAGGCAGAAAGATAAGAGAAGGCACGAAGATATTTTTTAAAAATCTAAAAGCAGAAGTTATTCAAAAAAAGGACAAATTCATATTAAAATTTGACAGAGAAAACTTAGAAGAATATCTGGAGAAGTGGGGAGAAGTCCCTTTACCACCATATATAAAAAAAGAGTTGAAGAACGCATCGAGGTACCAAACGGTCTATGCCAAAAAACCTGGGTCGATCGCTGCTCCTACTGCAGGCCTTCACTTCTCAGAAAAACTTCTAACCCAAATAGAAAAAAAAGGTGTAAAAATAGCACCCATAACCTTGCATGTGAGCATAGGAACGTTCAAGCCCGTAAAAGTAGAAGATATCACCAAACATAAAATGGAAGCTGAATATTTTGAAATCTCAAAAAAAAGCGCAGAAATCATAAATAATACAGAGGGAAAAGTTATAGCCGTAGGGACAACAACTGTAAGAGCTATAGAGAGTTCATCCGTTGAAGGGAGAGTAATACCTAAAAAAGACTGGACTAATTTATTTATCTATCCCTCATATAAGTTTCGTTCTCCTATAAGGGGATTAATTACAAATTTCCATCTACCAAGGTCCACTCTCTTAATGTTGGTTTGCGCATTTGCTGGTAGAGAGAAAATATTAAGAGCATACAAAGAAGCTATATCCAAGAGGTACAGGTTCTACAGTTTTGGTGATGCTATGCTTATTTTTAAATAATAAACATAAATGAACTTTTGTGAACAATAAAAAGTATAATTTGATGGTATAAATCTCCGATATAAAAAAGTTTCTCAAATAAATATAAATATCGTTTCTTTTATTAAATTAAAAACAATGCAAGGAGAAGAATTAATAATAAGCATGGCAATAGGTATTGTTAGTATTATTGGCGGATTTATATTGACAATAATTCTAAGTAGGGAGGGTAGCAATAATGAAGTTCAAAAATACACCTCACAAGATTAAGGTTATCCTAAATGCGTTTAGAGATGGAGAAAAACTCACAGGAGACGAGATAGCCAGAAGAATAAGAAAAATGGGATATAAAGTTGACCCCGCCCATATAAAGATGTTTATATATTACCACATGCTGCACAAGTATCTCAAGAAGGAAGTTATAAGAGGGGTAAACTACTATTTCTTAGCTTGATGTTCAAGCTTACTGCAACAGAAAATCAAGCTAGAGTCGGTAAACTCTATACCAACCACGGTGCCATAGAAACTCCTTGTTTTATGCCGGTGGCGACTAAGGGGTGCGTTAAAACTCTAAGCTCTAGGGAACTTGAAGAACTAGAGGTTAATGCTATAATATCCAATGCCTTCCTTTTATACTTAAAACCGGGGATCGAAACTATAGAAAACTGTGGCGGTATCCATAACTTTATGAACTTCAAGAAAACAATTTTTACAGATAGTGGAGGTTTCCAAGTTATTAGAGAAGGATTTCAGCCAAAAATTAGTAAAAAAGGAATAATGCTACGTTCTCCTTTCGATAACAGTAAACATTTATTAACTCCAGAAAAATGTATGCAAATTCAAGGTTCGTTGAATTCGGATGTTGCTATGGTTCTTGATGAATGCCCACCATATGGACTACAATACAAGGACTACGTCGAATCAGTTGAAAGAACTATAAAATGGGCAGAAGAATGCAAGAAAAATAAGAACAAAAAACAGCTCCTATTTGGTATAGTGCAGGGGGGTACATTCAGGGACTTAAGAGAGAAGTGCATCAAGAAATTGATAAGTCTTGACTTTGATGGATATGCCATAGGAGGGCTCTCGGTTGGAGAACCGAAAATAAAAATGTTCGAAACTCTTGAATTTAGTGTTAAACTTCTTCCAAAACAAAAACCACGATATTTAATGGGTGTAGGGTCTCCCAAGGACCTAATAAAATGTATATCTTTGGGAATTGATATTTTTGATAGCAGTTTTCCCACTAGGAATGCAAGACATGGCGAAGTTTATACCAAAAATGGAAAATACAACATAACAAAAAGTAAATTTAAAAACGATTTTTCTCCACTAGAGGAAGGATGTGGATGCTTCACATGCAGAGAGTATACAAAAGCTTATATCCATCATCTATTCAAAGTAAACGAATTTCTGGGAATGCGCCTTACAACTATTCATAACTTGTATCACTTCCAGAGTCTTATGAAGGAAATCAGAGAAGCGATAAAATCTGGAGAATTTTATGAAAAATTTGAAGTCGGTAACTTACATTAAAGAGGGGATAGGTATGTTTGGTCTCAAAGTCCGACTGTACTTATTAATCGCCCTGATGTTCGGGATAGTATATGCTATAACCGTAATACTTATTCCAGGTAGGACTTTTGCTTTCTACGCTCTTTTAGCTACCTTTTTCCTATTCCTACAATATTTCTTAAGCCCAGCTATGGTAGAGATAGCAATGCGTGTGAGATACGTGTCGGAGGAAGAGTATCCCGACTTACATAGAATGGTCGAAGAGCTGGCAAGAAAGGCTGGAATTCCAAAACCTAGGGTTGGGGTATCTGACTTACCCATCCCTAACGCTTTTGCCTTCGGCAGGAGTATAAAAGATGGAAGAGTTGTAGTAACCGAAGAGATAATGCGGCTTCTTACTAAAGAAGAATTAAAGGCCGTATTGGGACATGAGATTTCTCATCTAAAACATAGAGATGTAGTGGTTATAACGATGCTCAGTTTGGTACCTATGATATGCTGGTACATCGCCTGGAGTTTTATGTGGGGGTTTGGAGACGAGCGAGAGAGAGGATACGGGGTAATCATAGGAATGATAGCATTCTTCTTGTATTTCATAACAAACTTACTTGTTCTCTATGCTTCAAGGATCAGAGAATATTATGCAGACTATGGAAGTGTTGAATTGGGAAATCCCCCCCACCACCTAGCTTCAGCCTTATATAAGTTAGTATACGGAACTGCAAGCATACCAAAAGAATATCTTAGACCAATGGAGGGGTTCAAAGCTTTCTTCCTAAATGACCCCTCCAAAGCATATAGGGAGGTATATGATTTAAAACAGATAGATCTGGATATGAGTGGAAGCATAGAGAGAGAGGAACTTCTATGGCTAAAAAATAAAGAGATAAAACTTAGTTTCACGGACAAACTTATGGAACTACTAAGCACGCATCCAAATATGCTAGAAAGGATAAAGTTCCTCTCCAAGCTAGCCTAAATTCTTTCTCTTATGCTATAAATACATCCGCAATAATCCTGTCTATACAATCCCAATTTTCTGCTAAGCTCTACGCTTTTTTTAAATCCATCTTTTTTCTTAAAGTCCGCCTCTAAAAATTCTATATTATACTTATCTGAAATCTCTCTTCCAACTAAATTTATGGTTTGAGCATTTTTATGCGGACTTACAGTTAGAGTCGTAGCAAATATCCCTATTCCTAGTTCTTTGGCTAAATTTGCTGTTTCCTTCAATCTAAGTTCAAAACATTTCCTACATCTTCTTCCTCCCTCTTTTTCACCCTCAAGCCCCCTAATAGCATCAAACCAGCTTTTTACATCATATTCTCCTACTATTAATTGAATATCATATATTTCAGCCAACCTAATCATGTTCTCTAATCTCAACTCATACTCCAATTTTGGATGAATATTTGGATTGTAAAAGTAAGCAACGATTTCGTATTTCTTTCTCAGCAACTCCACAACATACGTTGAACACGGAGCACAACATGTATGGAGCAGTATCCTCATACTCTACTCACCTTCTCTATCACTACTCCTCGCTCCTCCATGAGGTCGCTATTTACATAAATCGGGGCATTACTCCTCAAAGCTAAAGCTATCCCATCACTTGGTCTTGCATCTACTTCCCTACCATTTACAATAATCCTTGCATAGTAGGTTCCCTCAACCACCTTATCCACACTCACATACTCAATTTTTCCTCCAATCCTATTGAGTATATTTACAGTAAGCTCATGGGTCATGGGCCTAGGGGTAGTAACTCTATTAAGAGCTAAATCAATTGCAATTGCCTGTTCTCTAGAAATATAAATAGGTAAAACTTTACTATGGTCTTCTGCTTCTAAAATAACTACAGCAGACTTGTTTCCTATTTCAATTTTTTCAACTTGCACCTTTATATAACCTTCAGGGATTGTACTGCCGTAAAAACTTGAAGTTTGCACAACCAAAGCGAAAATAACGCCAAAAATAAATGGCACAACCAGGTTGAAAATTTTTCTGTATGCAGACATATATTTAAATCTCTGAACATTGATTATTAAAATTGATGCTCTACTCAGAGATTGTTAAGGTTTATGAAGAGATTGAGGCCACTACAAAAAGACTGGAAATGACAGACTACCTAGTTAATCTTTTCCTTAATACTCCAAAAGAATTAATAGATAAGGTGGTATATCTAACACAGGGAAAACTATATCCTGATTTTATAGGTATAGAAATCGGGATAGCTGAAAAACTTGCAATTAGGGCGATATCTCAAGCTTATGGTGTAAATCAATCTGAAGTAGAGAATACATTTAAAAAATTGGGGGATTTAGGACTTACTGCAAAAGAATTTGCCAAAAAAAGAAAGCAATTTACACTTTTTTCTACACCCCTAACTGTCCAAAGGGTTTACCAAACTTTTGACAAAATAGCCAGGGCTTCTGGAGAAGGGAGTATGGATTTGAAGCTACGGTTACTTTCAGGACTGCTTGCAGATGCGTCTCCAGAAGAGGCAAAGTATATAATTAGAACAGTAACGGGAAACCTACGTTTGGGAATCGCTGATATGACCATACTAGATGCTCTAGCAATCGCATATACGAAAAACAAAGAAAACAGAAAAATTATAGAGAGGGCATATAATTTAAGCTCTGACTTAGGTGATGTAGCAAAGACTCTAGCTGAATTTGGATTGGAAGGAATTAAAAATTACAGAGTGAAGGTAGGCAGACCAATAAGAATGATGCTTGCCCAACGTTTAACCAGTGCGGAGGAAATACTCGAAAAACTTGGAGGAAAAGCTGCATGTGAATGGAAATATGACGGAGAAAGAATTCAGCTTCATAAAGACGGTAGCGATATCACGCTTTTTTCTAGAAGATTAGAGAACATAACAGAGCAGTATCCCGATATTTGTGAACTTGCAAGGAAGAACATCAAATCAAAAGAGGTTATTGTTGAGGGAGAGTGCGTTGCAGTAAATCCAGATACCGGAGAACTACTTCCATTTCAAGAATTAATGCACAGAAGAAGAAAATATGGGATAGCAGAGGCTGCTAAAAAATTTCCAGCGGCTTTATTCCTTTTTGATGCTCTTTATATTGACGGGGAGGACCTTACCGAAAAAGCCTACGAACAAAGAAGGAAAAAACTTAAAGACGCATTTAAACCTTCAGAAAGATTAAACCTCACAAATATGATAGTCTCGGAGGATCCGAAAGAAATAGAAGAATTTTTTGAGAGGGCAATAGAAGCTGGATGTGAAGGACTAATATTGAAATCTTTGAGTGGAATATATCAAGCGGGAGCTAGAGGATGGCTGTGGATAAAGCTGAAAAAGAGCTATCAGTCAAAAATGATCGAACCTATAGATGTAGTTATTGTAGGGGCTTTTCATGGAAAAGGAAGACGCTCTGGAAGTTATGGAGCCCTTCTTGCGGCGGTCTATGATAAGAAAAATGATATCTTCACAACGATATGCAAAGTTGGGAGCGGATTTACAGATGAAGACCTCGAGAAACTTCCTAATATGCTTAAACCCTATGAAATGTCCCATGTCCATCCTAGAGTGAAAAGCGAACTCGAAGCGGATGTCTGGTTCACTCCCGCCATCGTGATAGAAATCATAGGTGATGAGCTAACTTTAAGTCCAGTACATACAACCGCATATGGTAGGGTGAGGGAGAATGCGGGTATAGCTGTGAGATTTCCTCGATTTACTGGGAGATGGAGATTTGATAAATCACCAGAAGATGCAACTACCGTAGAAGAAATTGTAGAAATGTATAATTCTCAACTTAAAAAAGTAGAGTAATAAAAAAATGGTTTTCATACTAGGAATAAACGGGAGTTATAGAAAAAAAGAGACACTAACATTGCTCAATGAAGTTTTAGACGCAGCGAAAAAAGAAGGAGCAAAAACAAAGCTTATAAATTTGATAGATTATAATATACACCCGTGCAAAGCATGTAATACTTGCATCAAAGAAAAATTTTGCCCTATTAATGATGATATGAGAAAAATAGAGAATATGCTTATTGAAGCAGATGGAATAGTGATAGGTTCTCCAACTTATTACGCTTCTCCTCCAGGAATTCTGAAAAATTTCATCGACAGAACAAGGGTCCTAAAAATGAGCGGACATAAACTTAAAAATAAGGTATTTAGCTGCATAGTCACCTCTGGACTTCTACATGGAGGTGGCGAAAACGTCATTCAAACATTGCACGAGTTTGCTCTGGCTCACGGTATGCTTGTAGTGGGTGCTTGCGGTAATCCTATTTCAGAACCTTGGCACGTAATAGGTACAATGCAATGTGATACCGGATGGAGGAGAATCTCTGAAGATAAACAAGCTATAAACTCTGCAAGAAATTTGGGGAAGAGAATGGTTGAAATTACGGGGCTTTTAAAGTTTGATAAAAAATGATA
>CAZSVW010000041.1:0-9043 GCA_964610485.1 Candidatus Hydrothermarchaeota archaeon
CCCGTATTAATTGCATTTTCACTCCCTTGATAAATATTTTTTGTTTTTCGTTGATAGTCGATCATATAAAAGATATATGCCGAAAATTATTTATAGGCAAGGGGATATACCAAGAAAGGAATATGGACGACTACAAAAATGAATTCTCCATAAAGATAGCTGGAGAGATTGTCCTATCTAAACACCCTCATCTTGCTCTAAAAAAGTGGAGAGAAATTTTCGGAGTGACTCAACTAGAACTTGCAAAAAAACTGGAGGTTTCTCCCTCCGTGGTCAGTGATTATGAAAGCGGGAGAAGGAGGTCTCCGGGCGCTAATATGATAAAAAAATTTGTTGAAGCTTTAATAAGCATAGATGAAGAACGTGGTGGAAGGGTATTAAGGGCATATAAGAGAATGCATGGAAGTGGTATAAAACATGATGCGATATTAGATATAAGGGAGTTCTCTAATCCAATTAAGATAAAGGACTTTTGTTCTATTGTAAATGGAAAATTCATTGCAAATATTCACTTAAAAGAGAAAAAAATTTATGGATATACGGTGATAGATAGCATAAAAGCAATTCTAGAGATGAATTCAGATGAATTCATAAAGATTTATGGACTTACTTCTGAGAGAGCACTTATCTTTACCAAAGTATCAAGTGGTAGATCTCCGCTTGTAGCGGTTAGAGTGGCCACAATCAAACCCGGAGTAGTGGTACTACAGGGATTGAGTAAAGTAGATCCTCTCGGAGTAAAACTTGCAGAGAGAGAGGGGATTCCCCTCATAGTATCAAAATTTGAGGATCACGAGGAAATGATTAAAGAACTTAGGAGGAAGATGTAGGTGAAAATAGGAATTGTGGGATATGGAGTATATATACCAAAATACAGGATAAAAGTTGAAGAAATTGCAAGAGTATGGGGAGGAAATGCGGAAGTAATAAAAAGAAGCCTAAAAATAAGTGAAAAAGCTGTCCCCGATTTTGATGAAGATACTGCCACAATTGCGGTGGAAGCTGCAAGAAATGCTGTAAAGTATGCAGGCATAAATGCAAAAGATATAGGGGCCATATATGTTGGTTCAGAAAGTCACCCATATGCTGTAAAACCCACAGGGACCATCGTGGCAGAAGCTATAGGAGCTACCCCTGAACTTACAGTTGCAGACTATGAATTTGCATGCAAGGCGGGAACTGCAGCAATACAGACTTGTATGGGATTAGTAAAGGCTGGACTTATAGGTTATGGTCTAGCCATAGGGGCAGACACCGCCCAAGGAGCTCCAGGTGATCCCCTAGAATACACCGCCGCGGCAGGAGGTGCCGCATATATCATAGGAAAAAAGGAAATAATCGGAGAGATAGAAGGGACATATTCTTATACCACCGATACACCAGATTTCTGGAGGAGAGAGGGTGAGGCATACCCAAGGCATGGAGGGAGATTTACTGGAGTTCCAGCATATTTTAAACATATTTATAATGCCTCTATCGGTCTAATGCAAAAACTTGGATTAGAACCAAATGATTTTGACAAAGTAGTATTCCATCAACCAAACGGGAAGTTTCCAAGGGAGATAGCAAAAAAACTGGGATTTAACCCTGAACAATATGAAGAAGGAATAATAGTAGACAAAATAGGAAATACATATTCTGGTTCTTCCCTTCTTGGATTAGCTAGAGTACTTGATACCGCATCGCCGGGTGAAAGAATTCTAATAACCTCATTTGGTTCTGGTGCTGGAAGCGACTCTTTTAGCATATTAGTCAAAAAAGAGATCGAGAGAAAACGGGGGGACACTCCAACTGTCGAGGAGTATATTTCGTCCAGAGAGTATATAGACTATGCAATATATGCGAAACTTAAGAAAAAGATAAAGGTGTAAGCTATGGAGAAAGTTGCAGTTATTGGTATAGGACTTACAAAATTTGGAGAACTGTGGGAAAGTTCATTTTCCCAATTGTTTGTAGAGGCTGGAACTAAAGCGATAGAGGATGCAGGTATAGACGGAAAAGACATAGATGCAATATTTGTCGGAAATATGTCAGGAGGGAGATTCATAGAACAGGAACATATAAGTTCGCTGATTGCTGACTATGCAGGACTCACCCCGCTCCCTTCCACCAGGGTCGAAGCGGCTTGTGCTTCTGGAGGGTTGGCGATAAGGCACGGAATCATGGGTATCCTCTCGGGATTTTATGATATAGTTGTAGTCGGGGGGGTGGAAAAGATGACTGACGTATTAACCGAGCGAACCACTCAAATACTAGCTACAGCGGCGGAACAAGAATGGGAAGCTAATCTAGGAATGACCTTCCCGGGTTTATATGCCATGATGGCTAGGAGACACATGCACAAATATGGCACTACTAGAGAACAACTAGCTATGGTATCCGTGAAAAACCATAGGAATGCCGTACACAACCCATATGCTCAGTTTAGATTCGAAATTAGCGTTGATAAAGTTTTAAACTCGCCAATGGTTGCAGACCCTTTACGTTTACTAGACTGCTCACCAATTAGTGACGGGGCTGCATGTATAATATTGGCTTCAAAGGAGAAGGCTAAGGAATTTGTCGATAATCCTATCTACATTATTGGAAGTGGTCAAGCCTCTAGCAGCATTTCATTACATGGGAGAGAAAAATTAACTGTGATGGACTCAACAGTAAATGCTGCCAGAGAGGCTTATAAGAGGGCGAAAATTGAACCCAAACAAATTAAAGTAGCCGAAGTACACGATTGCTTTACAATAGCAGAAATACTTGCAATAGAGGGGCTAGGATTCTTCAAGGTAGGAGAAGGAGGAAAAGCCACTGAAGAAGGCGAAACTGAAATAGGAGGTAAAGTTTCTGTTAATACCTCTGGAGGGCTAAAAGCAAAAGGACATCCAGTGGGAGCGACCGGTGTAGCTCAAGCTGTTGAGATAACCTTACAACTCAGAGGAGAGGCAGAAAAAAGACAGGTAGATGCCGATTTTGGTCTATCACACAACGTAGGAGGATCGGGAGGAACTGCTGTGGTACATATATTTAGTAAGTAGGGGATGTGTTATGAGTTCTATTCCCAGATTTTGGAGGAGTATACGGAGCAGGTATAACTTAATTGGAAAAAAATGCCTTACATGCGGTAAAGTATACTTCCCACCCAGAACCATCTGTCCAAACTGTAGGAGAAAAGGAAAACTTACTGATTATAAACTTAAGGGGGAAGGTAAAATTCTAACCTTTACCGTAATACATGTGGCTCCCGAAGATTTTAAAAGACAAGCTCCATATATAATGGCTATAGTAAAACTAGACGAGGGACCAAAGATAACCACTCAAATAGTGAACTGTAAATTGGAAGAAATACACATAGGAATGAGGGTAAGAGCTGTTTTTAGGAGGATCAAAGAGGATGGAAGTTCGGGGATAATACATTATGGATACAAGTTCGAACCTTGCAAAGCGTAAACCTTTTTAGCTATCCTTTATATAACGAAACAAATATGGAGAAGGAACTTAGGGTTCTCAAGATTAAAAACGGCACGGTGATAGACCATATAGAGGGTGGACAGGCATTAAATGTACTCAAGATTATAGGCATGCCAAAAACCACGGTAACCATAGCGATGTATGTACCTTCGAAAAAAATGGGAACCAAAGACATCGTTAAAGTTGAAGGGAGAGAGCTACAAGAGGAAGAAGTTAATAAAATCTCACTTATATCTCCAAATGCCACCATTAATATAATACGAGATTATGAAGTCGTTGAAAAAAGGAAAGTTAAGATTCCACAAGTCATCGAAGGAGTACTTAAGTGTGCAAACCCAAACTGCATTACAAATTTTGAAGCAGTTCCCACAAAATTTTTAACAGAAAGCAAATCTCCGATAAAGCTTAGATGCTATTACTGTGAGAGGATTATGGACCAAAGCGATATAGTAAAGCAATTTTAAAGATTAATGATATGTTTAAGCTTTTCGCACTTAGTCTTCAGGTATTTATAGTTTTCAGGGGTAGGTTCTACCTCAATAGGAACTCTTTCAACAACTTTTAGACCATATCCTTCAATTCCTACAATTTTTCTTGGATTATTGGTTATCAGTCTTATATTTTTCAAACCAAGGTCTGAAAGAACTTGAGCTCCCATTCCATAATCTCTCAAGTCTGGAGGAAATCCCAGCCTTGCATTAGCCTCAACCGTATCTAACCCCTCTTCCTGAAGTTTATAGGCCTTGAGTTTATTTATGAGACCTATACCTCTTCCTTCATGCCCGAGAACATAAAGAAAAACGCCACTCCCCTCCTTTTCTATCATTTTCATAGCTTTTTCTAGCTGTTCTCCACAATCACATCTCAAAGAATGAAAGACATCTCCCGTTAAACATTCAGAATGGACTCTCACTAAAACATTATCTTTTCCCCTTATATCTCCTTTAACTAATGCAAGATAAACTTCCTTCCCTATTTTGCTTTTATAGGCTATTGCTTTCCACTCTCCATAAAATTTAGTCGGAAGCCTCACCTCAACCACTTTCTCTATAAGTTTTTCCCTTTTTCTTCTATATCTTATTAAATCTTCTATTGTTATGATTTTCAAGTTGAATTTCTTTGCAATTTTCTCTAGTTCCGGCAAACGAGCCATGCTTCCATCTTCATTCATTATCTCACAGATAACTCCGGCAGGATACAGTCCAGCTAATCTAGCAAGGTCGACAGCAGCTTCTGTATGCCCCGCCCTTTCTAATACCCCACCATCTCTCGCTATCAATGGAAAAACATGCCCGGGTTTGGCTAAATCTTCTGGTTTGGTTTTTGGATCTATCAGAACTTTAATTGTAGTTGCTCTATCCTTAGCTGAAATTCCGGTGGTCACGCCAAACTTTTGATTTGCATCCACCGAAACAGTAAAAGCTGTTTGATGCAGGGCAGTATTATTGGGAAACATCGGCGAAAGATGAAGTTCTTCAGCCCTCTTTTTAGTTATAGGCACACATATCAGTCCCCTCCCATATTTGCTCATGAAATTAATGGCTTCGGGCGTGACTTTCTCCGCAGCCATCACAAAATCTCCCTCATTTTCCCTGTCTGGGTCATCTACCACTATTATTATCTTCCCTTGCCTGATGTCTTCAATGGCTTCTTCGATGGAGGAAAGAGTCATAGGAAATAAAGATATGCATAACAGATATATAAAGTTTGAGTAGCTACTTAAAAATGAGTATTAAGAGGATCGGGAATTTCACACTCCTCGGGAGATTTGTCGCTTCTCAATCTCCTGAATATAGGAGACCTAAGCTTGCCATCCTTGGTGAATTCCAAAAACTCAACTTCACAAACTAAAGTAGGCAAAACCCATTTTACCTTTCTTCCTATCTTTGGAATTTTGCTAAAAGGCGGCTCAGGGGTACTGATCGCATCTAGCTTCTTCTTTAGTATCCTAAGCAGGCCTTCATCGAACCCCGTACCAACTTGACCTACATGAGAGAGCTTTCCTTTTCTATAACATCCAAGGATTAAAGAACCAAAATAATCCTTTCTTAAACCTTCTCCCTCTGTATAACCACATATTATACAGTCCAGAGTTCTCTTTTTCTTTATTTTCAACCAATATTTGCTTCTTTCTCCAATAATATATTTACTTTCTATGTGTTTTGCCATTATACCTTCAAACCCTTTATTTATTGCCTCTTTAAAAAGTTTTTTTCCATATTTTTTAACATAACTTGAGATTATTATTCTTTCCCCTTCAACTAAATTATTTTCAATTAACATTTTACGCTCTTCCAACGTTTTCTCCGTCAGTTTGCTACCATTGAGAAATAGTATATCAAAGACTATGTAAAATGCTGGAATTAAATCCGAAAGCAATTTCACCTTAAATTCATCCTCTGCATGTTCTCTGTATTGGAGCTTATTAAAATCTGGTACTCCTTCAGATAAAACTACGATCTCTCCATCTAAAATAGCCTCTCTAGCATCTAAATTTTTATAAATTGTATGCAACTCTGGATATCTTCGTGTTATATCCAAAAGTCTCCTATTTTGAAGCTTAACTTTTTTATCTCTAATGAAGGCAATGCACCTAGTGCCATCAAACTTTAGTTCAAAAAAATACTCTTCAGAGTCAAAAGGCTCGGGAAGGGAGTAAGCAAGCATTGGTTTAATTTTACCGTTGAAAAAATTCATTTCATATTCTCTATTGTTAATTTCAAAGCTTCTACCAAATCTTTAAGTTCTTTTGCTTCTTTTTCTGGCTTTATCTCTATTTTCTCTCCAGAAAGTTTAGCTTCTACAAGTTTTTTAAGATTCTCTGTATATTCGTCCTTAAACTCACTTAAATCAAGCTTTGAACTCAATTTATCGATAAGCATGCTTGCAAGTTCTATTTCCTCCTCTTTTAGCTCTATTTCTTGTATCTGAAATTCTTCTGGAAACCTGACTTCGGAGGGATAGTAGAGTGTTGTCAGGAGTAAAACATTCCTATAGGGAACGATCGCAACTATCTCCTCCCTTTCTCTTATCGTAACCTTTCCTATCGCAGCCCTATTTTTAATAGACATAACTTCTCTAAGCAAAACATATGCCCTCTCTCCACCAGAATCTGGACTTAAATAGTAGTTTTTCTTTAGAAAAATTGGTTCTATCTCAGCTTTATCAACAAACTGCTTTATTTCAATCACTTTATTACTTTTTGGCTTTATGTTATCTATCTCTTCTTTAGATATTACGACCCATCTGTCTCCAACCTTGTATCCCCGCTTAAGGCTTTCCCATTTGACTTCTTTTCCACATTTTTTACAAATTCTTTTGTATCCTACTTCCCCTAAGCAATCCTTCTCTGAACATAGCAAGCGGAGTTTGATAGGTTTTTCAGCTGCAGATGAGTATAGTTTAACGGGAATATTAACTAAACCAAAACTTATGCTTCCTTTCCATATTGCTTTCATTCTGAAATTTCCAAAAATATTACCGTTTGAAAAATTAAAAAATTATTGCCATTTTCTGAGCAACCTCACAAGTATTTTAATTAGAAAGTAGAATATTATAACTACACCAATTACAAAGACCAAGAAAGTTATATCGAGCATAGAAATAAATTATATATTTTCAATTATATATAGAAAATCATCTGAGGTTTATGATAATCGAAGATACATTTTGTGAAGCTTTTGATGGTATGTTTGTAAGATTATTAGTTACTGCCAGAGATGAAAAAAGACTTAAAAAAGCTTCTTATGGTTCTACAGCATTACCTTGCACAGTTCTCGGAGAATCTGAAGGAGGAGTAGAAAGATTTTTAGACAAAACTCAAACTCCAGATGGAAGACTCGGAGCTATAATCCAGATTTGGGTGGCATACACTAAAAATGCAAAAGAGAAACTTGAAAATGAAGTAGCAAAGAGAATACGGCAAGGAATACTTGTAGTTCCCACTACCAGGGTTTTTAATGCATTAGATGAAGGTGAAACCATAGATACCATGCAAAAAATTGGTCACTGCGGAGATGGGTATGAGTTCGTCGAAAAAAGATATGGCAGGGAAATGATAAACATACCGATAATGATGGGGGAATTTCTGATAGAGCGTTATATCAAAGCTTCGATCGGGGTAGCTGGCGGTAATTTGTGGTTTTTCTGTACGAGCATAGATTCTGCAATAGAGGCGGGAGAACGCGCTTTGAAAGCTATTAGAAAAGTAGATGGCGTAATTACTCCCTTTGACATATGCTCTGCCGGTAGCAAAGTTGAAACAAAATTTCCGGAAATAGGGCCGACCACAAATCATCCATATTGTCCTACATTAAAAGGAAAAATTCCCGATTCCAAAGTTCCCGAGGGTGTGGTTTCCATACCAGAGATAGTAATAAATGGGATCAACCTAGAATCTATAAAAAAGGCTATGAGAGAGGCCATTTTGGCGGTTTTAGATATGGATGAAATTATTAAGATCTCTGCTGGAAATTATGGGGGAAAACTCGGCAGATATAAAATCTATTTAAGGGATTTAATTTGAATATGGAGATCAGATGGGAAAGCACACTTCCAATTAGGAGATTTTTAGAAATTTACAAGAGCGCATACTCTCAGGTCGGGGCTTACTGCTACACTAAAAATAGAGATATAAAAAGATATATGAAATGGCTATACAAGCACTGTAAAGGAAGTTTTATAGCGGAAATTAACGGAAAAATAGTGGGATTTGTCTTCCCCGATGCTAATTGGATAGATGAATCTGGCAGGATAGGAGAAATCCATGAAATGTGCGTGGAAAAGAACTATAAGAGGAGAGGGATAGGTAAAAAGCTTTTATTAACCTCTTTAGAATATTTTAGAGGAAGAAAACTAAAAAGAGCAGGTCTATGGGTAGGAGAAAACAACAACATAGCCATAAATCTATATAAAAAGTTTGGGTTTAAGGAGGTGTACAAATACGGAAAATGGATTAGGATGACCAGAGATATATGAACTCCCGTAGAACTTCTCCAGCTATTTCGACATCCCCTATCTCAACGTATTCTCTGGCAGTATGGCAAACTTCCAATTTCCCCGGACCAAAAACTACGACATCTGTGCCATATTGAGAAAGATTATTAGCATCTGTCCAGCTTTTAATTCCAGAAATTTTATTTTCTTTCTTTGTAACCCTTTTAAAAGCCTTATTTAAGATTTTGAATACATCTGAATCAGTCGAAGTTTCAAAAGCAGGAGATATTTCTAAAAAATTTAATTTAGCCCTTTTATAATATTTTTTTTCAATTTCTCTTCTCATAGCATCCAAATCGTGGTTTGGGAGAACTCTGAAGTCCACTATAAACCTACAATAGTCTGGAACGGCATAGACAGAACTTCCTCCCTCAATGAACTGTATATTAAATTTGGCATCCCCTATGAGACTATGAGACAAATCCATAAATTCTAGATTTTTAAAGGTATGTATAATTTCCAATGCTTCTATTATAGCATTTTTTCCTTTCTCAACTTCTCCACCATGAGCAGCTTTCCCTAGAACTTCGAACTCTACTTCAAAACTGCCAGCTCCAGCTATGCAAATTCTCATATCAGTAGGCTC
>CAZSVW010000042.1:0-3562 GCA_964610485.1 Candidatus Hydrothermarchaeota archaeon
AGCTTATTGAGATATTTAAAATCCTCTGAAATTTCTCTATTAATTTGTCGTTTTTTGCTATCTCATTAAGGAATTCAGAAGGTCTATCCGTATCTGGGAGCTTTATCAGCACGTCTTGGAGATTCTCACTTATTGCTATCTCGAATAGCGCATCTATCTCTCCATCGCTAAGGGAGTTGAGTCCCTCTCTAAGCATCGCATGTATTTCAAGCTCTTTTCCAATTTCTTCTCTCCATTTATCTTCGTATTCTTTTTTTAGGAATTTTTTACTGAAATTTTCATTTTCTAATGCTTTAATACATGCATTTGCTAGGATATTAGCACATATTCCGCCAGTAACTACCCCTCCTCCTGTGGATGCCTTATTTTGGGCGCAGGCATCTCCAACTATTGCAACCCTATCTCTGATGCATTCGCTTGGATAGTCTGTCGGGATAAAACCCCTAGCAATTTCGAGGAAGCTTTTTCCCTTTATTTTCCTATTGGCTATAGAATTCTCACGGATGAATTTCATAAGATAGTACCAAGGGTCCCCCCTCTCTACCCCTATGCCTATCTCGCAAGTTTCTCCTCTGTGCAATAACCAAGCATAGAAACCCTTGGCATACTTATTTGTAAAGTACATTTCAGCGATATCTTCATCTATTTCAGCTTTGTCTATTTCTACTCTGCAAGCTGAAACAAATCTATTATAACTTTTAAATCCCAGATTTTTTGAAATCCTACGCTTAATTCCTTCAGCTAATACCAAAATTTTGGATTTTATTATATTGTGGTGTAAACCTTCAGTTTTTAATTTTGCTTCGTTATCTATCTTGGCTTTTACAGCTATAGTTTTAAATTTAAAATCAACTCCAGATTTTGCAGCTTCTCTTGCTAGAAATTTGTCAAAAAGCTTTTTTTCTACGACAAAGGCTCTATCTTTATTTGAATGAGCTGTTATCGTTTTTCCAGATGGGGAAAAAAATCTCCCCCCACGTATTACATTTAGTATTAGGGCATCTTCAAGTTTTAATCCGAGTTTTTTTATTCCTCTTACACTATATAAGGCAGAGCACTTTGTTTCTATTCCAACATCTTGTTTTGCTTCTATTACGCACACTCTATATCCTTGCTCTGCTATTTTTTGGCTTACTATCAAACCACAAACTCCGGCTCCAACAACAGTAACATCATAATAATCCATAAAAAAAGAAATTAAATGAGGTGAAATAAAAATGTTGTGTCATGGAGTACAAACAAGTTATTCTAGTAAGAGAAGACTTAGGTATGAGCATTGGAAAAACTTGTGCTCAAGTTGCACACGCCTCTCTCTCTTCCGCCGAGCTTACCCTCAAAGAAAAGCGAGAGTGGTATGAAGCTTGGAAGAAAGAAGGACAAAAGAAAGTAATTCTGAAAGTAAAGGATGAACACGAACTTAAAAAATTTTATAAGTTGGCTAAGGATAGTGGATTACCATGCTATTTGGTTGTAGATAGAGGATTGACAGAGCTTCCACCTAACACCATAACGGCACTTGGTATAGGGCCCGCTCCAAATAAAAAAATAGACAAAATAACTGGAAGGTTGAAATTACTATGATAGACAAATGTAATGCATGTTTTGGTAAAGGGGAGATTATTGAAAACGGTAAAAAGAAGACATGTGAAATATGTAAAGGAGTTGGTAAACTTGTCTACTGCGAGCTTTGTAACGCTCCAATTTCCCCACCACCTCAAGTGATACCCGTATGTGCGAAGTGTGAAAACGAGAAAAAAGTAGTTTATCAGCTGGATAGCGTATCTACGATTGAGGACTTGGTTGTGGGAAAGCGATATCTTGGGACTGTAAGAGAAATACAAAGTTTTGGATATTTTATAAGTCTAAATGAAAATATAAGAGGGCTTTTACATATTAAAAATACAAAAAGAAGATTAAAATTAAATGAAGAGGTAGTTGTTTTGGTGTCCAATGTTATTGGTAATAGAATAGAACTGAAACATGTTG
This sequence comes from Candidatus Hydrothermarchaeota archaeon, assembly GCA_964610485.1. Taxonomy (GTDB): domain Archaea; phylum Hydrothermarchaeota; class Hydrothermarchaeia; order Hydrothermarchaeales; family CAZSVW01; genus CAZSVW01. The sequence goes on from CAZSVW010000042.1 coordinate 1,987, forward strand.
AAATAGACGAATATACTTTATTTCCATTTAAAAAATTTATAAATCGGAGTAAAATATCTGAAATAGATGAAAGTACAATAGGTAAACTTGTAAAAGTTCAAGGTATGGTCGTTCAAGTTAGGATTACTTCTGGACCAACAATTTTTACAATAATTGATGAAACTTCGAGTATAGAGGCTATTGCATATAGAAAAGGGATGAGGGCATTTCCCAACATAAATGTAGATGATATCGTTACTATAGTTGGGGAAGTATCAACTAGATTAGGAAGCATTAGAATAGAGATAAAAGAAATAGAAAAACTTTATGGAAAAGAATTTTTGAAAGTTAAAGGTAGATTAGATAGAGCAATAGAAGAGAAAGCTAAGCCAGATAAAATTGAATTCTTAATTCAAAATGATATACTCGAAAAACTCAGGGTAAAGCTTGAATTAGCAGCAAAAGAAATAAAAAAGGCCATATATACCGGTGTTCCAATAATAATTCGACATCATGCAGATGCAGATGGGTTTGTAGGTGGAATAGCACTAGAACAAGCAATTTTACCTATTTTAAAGGAGTGGAGTCCCGATTTAGAAGCAGAATGGCATCTATTTAGAAGATCTCCAAGTAAAGCCCCTTTCTATGAAATGGAAGATGCAGTAAGAGACTTATACTTTGCGCATGAAGATATGCGAAGATTTGGACAGAAAATGCCTCTACTAGTACTCGTAGATAATGGCTCTACAAGAGAAGATATCCCCTCGCTTAAAAAATTTCGGATATACAACTCAAAGATAATAGTAATAGACCATCATTATCCGGGAGAGGTGATTAAAGGGAAAGTAGAAGTAGACGAGTTTGTAGATGTGCATATCAACCCATATCTCGTTGGAGGGGATTATACATTAACTGCTGGATGTTTGGCATGCGAATTGGCTAGGATGATAAATCCCAGCATTACCCCGATAATAGAGCATTTACCAGCAGTTGCATGCATAGCAGATAGAGTAGATTTAGAGTATATAAATCTTGCAAAAGAAAAAGGGATAGATGAGGAGCATTTAAAGAAAATAGCAGAAGCGATAGATTTTGAGGCTTTTTATCTTAGATTTATGGACGGAAAAACACTAATAGAAGATTTGTTAGGTTTAGGTAGATTAGATAGACACAGAAAACTTGTAGAGCATATCTACAATGAGGCAATGAAAATGCAAAATAGACAGCTTAGAGCATGCTTACCCAACGTTAGAACTGTAATACTAAAAAATGGAATAGTTTTGAATACGATAGATCTAGAAAAACACGCACATAAATTCACATACCCCCCTCCAGGAAAAACATGCGGGTTGGTTCATGATGTTAAGGTAAGAGAATATGAGGGCAAGCCATTGGTAACATTGGGTTATGGAACAGATTTCTCAATTTTAAGGGCGACTGATGAAGTTGCACAGATGTATGGATTTAATTTGAATAATATAGTAGAAGAACTACAGAGAGAACTTCCAGAGGCGGGAGTAGACGGAGGGGGGCATGAGGTAGCGGGATCTATAAAATTTGTCGAGGGTTATAGAAAGCAAGTCCTTGAGAGGTTTGC
>CAZSVW010000042.1:3662-9011 GCA_964610485.1 Candidatus Hydrothermarchaeota archaeon
TATGATTTTGTGGATGAAAACTTATACTACAATGTCAAAGACATCGAGATAAAGGGTAAGAAGTTCAACTCCACCTTGCTTTTTTCTATATTAACTTGCTGTTTACCCGGTAAACAACTTGTAGTTGGAGAGCCTGGTATGGGGAAGACCACATCGTCTGAGCATTTGGCATGCCTTTTCTATTCTCTTCCCCTTGAGTTGATTTGGAGCTCTGTGGTGCATGGAAATCCTGAGCAAACTGAAGAAAAGATTGTGGGAAGACCCGACTTGGGAAAGCTCAATGAAGGAAAAGAAGAGGTTATATGGTCTGCATTTGCTCAACTTCCTGTTAAAATAGTCGATGAAATAAATAGGCTCCCTCCTTCCAAGCAAGATTTATTACTTGACAGCGTTGATCGTGGAATATGGAGTTATTTGAACGAGGTTATAATCAATGAAGAAAACTGCTTCTTTGCCACAGCAAATTACACAGAAACTACGGGCTTTGAGCTTACTCCAAGAATGCTTGATAGGTTTGATATAATTGTCGAGTCTAAGCATCCGGGAGCTATACTTTCCTATGAGGTTATAGAAAGCAGAGAAATTGAAAAAAAGCTGAGAAATCCAACGCTTGCTAGAAGAGCTATAGAAATTCTGAATAGTAAGCTTGAGTATGAGAATAAAATGAGCAAAATTGAAGAAATTTCCAATGAATATAGCGATTTAATCAATGAAAAACTTGGGATATCTCCGATAAAGAAAAAAGAAAGAATTAAACTCAGAGAGGAGATTTATAAGCTTGAGATGGACAAAGATGCTGAAGCTTTCTCTATTGTTTTATTAGCCGAGCTTTCCTTCTGCAGAAGATATGGGCAGAAGAGAACGAACGAAGAATGCTTAAAAGGATGCCACTATAGCGAATATCTATGCTATAGATTGAAAAGCTGCATATCAAATAGGTTTCCTCAATCTTTAATAAGTTATTCAAAAGCTTTGGCATGGTTTTTAGGAGATAGCCAAGCCGACATAGAACATGTTATAACGATAGCTCCTTATGCTCTCGCACATAGGTTAAGGTGGAGAGAGGATTACTACATGGGAATTTTAAAGGACGAGCGAAGCGATTTTATAGAGCTTTACCTCGCAAAACTTTGCGTTAATGAGGTTCTTAAAAGATACAGGGAGCAGAGTAGCAGAATAAAGCTTGCATTTAAGCAAGCGGCAGAAGCTTTAGAAGGAAATAAAAACGAGCTTTTAAGCGGAGACCACCCAATATATGAGGAGATAAGGAGGGTGGTGGAAAATTACTAAGCCAAGAATATTCAAAAAATTCACAAACTTTAAGCCAGAAGGTAGAAGAATAAGAATAAGTAAGCTAAGTGGAGCAGAGGATATCTTGCTATGCTATGAAGAATGGCTCGAGGAAATCAAAGATAAAGTTTATCCCGAAGAATGCTATTCCATTGCAGAAGAGCTAATAGGAAATGAAAGCTATTCAGAAGAAGACATTCAGGAGTTCTGCAAAAAGCTTAAAGATTATGCAAGCGAAGACAATTTTTCAAAAACGGGCTTATTTATTTCAGCTTTAATTAACAGGGCAAGTAGCAAAGATATAACAATATATCTGGGAGAGCTTGGAGACAAGCTTTGTTATCTCGGCTATGAAAATGAGAAAAATCTGAGAATAATAGGAAACGCGGGCGAGCATCTCGGTGAAAATATGAGAGAAGGTAAGCTAAGGGTTGAAGGGAGGATTAGCAAGATAGGAAAGCCACAGGGAGGAGAAATTTACGAGGGGAGCAAACTAATCTACCCGGGAAAGCTTAAGATTATGCTCAGGAGGATAGCATGCTCGCTAAGATTTGGGAGAAGGTGAGAGAGAAGCATCTATATCCAGCTCTACCAATGCCAAGGTTTGATGAAAGCATTGAAATAGCGGGTATTTCAACAATAAATAAGAAAATCCTGATAAACCCAAATTTTGTTCGCAAGTTAAGCAGAAAAATGAAAGAAGAGCATGTGATTGAAGCTTTGTTAGACCACGAGGTGGCGCATCATACCTTTTGCCCATGGGATTTCTCTACGCATTTGAGCATCTTTACTAGAGTTAATGAGGTAGTCAAGCGGGAGGAGAAAGCAAAGATAATCACAGATTGTTTCTTGGATATTGTGGCAAATACTTTCTGCGTTAAGGAAATGGATACAAAAATTCCCGAATTACTGAGAAACTTAAATAAAAGCAGACTCGATAGGATAATTTGCTCTGTTTATCAAAGAATATGGGGAGTAGACTTAGGAGTAAAAGAAAATGGTCTTTCTAAGGTTGCAGAGAAGCTTTCACGGATACCTTATTTAAATTCTGAGGAATGGGAGAGAAGTGCAAGGATATTTGCAAGATGTCTTAGAAAAGAGGTTGAGAATTATAATTTAATAGGCTCGCATGGCTATGAGAGGTATTCCTTGGAGGAGATAGACAGAGGGTTAAGAAAACTTGCGGTCAAAATAAGAGACCCGAAAAAGTTTGCTGAGCTTGTAAAAAAACTTAACGTTAAGTTTGAACTATCAAATCTAAGTTCAGATGCTTACATAATATTTTATGAGGAGCTTTCCAGAGAGTACTCTTTGCCCGTGAAAGAGAGAAAGGTCATGAAAGGAGGAAGTGCTTATCCTTTCTCTCTCAGAGCTTGGGAAATAGATAAGCCTTTGAGAGATATGGACTTCTGGAATTCCTATGGTAAAACGATGCCAAAGATAACGAAACTCTGGCAAAAAAGCGAGGGCATCGGTCTAAGTAGCGAAGGCAAGGAAGTGCCCGATTGCCTTATTATAGTAGATTCTTCCGGAAGCATGACACACCCAGAATATGGTCTATCCTTTGCTGTTCTTGGTGCTTTTTGTGTTGCAAATGCTTATTTATTAAATAAAGCAAAAATAGCGGTTTATAACTTTGGACATGCCTATATTGGAGATGAGCTGATTCTTAAGCCTACAAGAAATAAAATAAAGATATACCAAGCGATAGCAAAGTATTTTGGGGGAGGTACGACAATAAAGTTAGAGAAGCTTAAGAAACTCCTCAAAAGAGACATGGACATATTCATGATAACAGATATGGATATCTATAACCTAGAAGAAATAATAGAATTTTTCAAAAACCTTGAGAATAGGACTACGATAGTATATTTAAAAAATACAAGCAAAGTTAGAAAATTTAAAAAAGAAACGAGGGTGAAGGATAACATAGTCCTCTATTTAGTGGAGAAAAAGGAGGATATTCCAAAGATAGTTCTTGGTAGAATTAGAGAGGTTCTGAAAATTTAAAATGTAGGGCAGCTATCCCAAGTACTCCGGAAAGATCACCAAGTTCAGAATTTTTAATTTTGCATTTTGTGGCACTTAGTACCCTTTTATTATATTCCTCTATCATACTGGATTGGAAAAGGTGATAAGAATTGGCAATTCCCCCACCTATCACGATTATTTCTGGATTGAAAATATTGGAGATGTTACTCACCCCAACCCCCAGATTCCTCCCAAGTTCTTTGAATATGTTTTTTGCTTTTTTATTTTTTTTGGCTAAATAGGCAAGTTTTTTAGGGGGTATTTTTTTACCAAATATCTCCAAACTTCTCTCTTCCAGAAAATATGAAGAGGCCATTGATTCTAAGCACCCTTTATTTCCACATCTGCATCGCCTCCCTTCTTTATCAATAACCATATGTCCAAGCTCCGTAGCTACCCCCATACCTCTGAAAATATCTCCGTCTACCACAACTCCACCGCCTATTCCCGTGCCTATTGCCAAATAAACCAATATTCTTCTATTTTTTTCTTTCCAATACCATTCTCCATATGCTGATGCATTAGCGTCATTTTCTATTGTTATATCTCCAAAATAAGATTTTATATCGTAGTTTTCCCAATTTGGTAGGTTTGGTGAGTTAATTATCACCCCATCTTTTATTGTTCCAGCTACCGCTATTGCAACTTTTTCCTTCCCTTTTATACCGTCTATTCTCTTGAGCACTTCTTCAGGGTTAGAGTTATATCCGGTTTCTATTTTTCCTTTCTTTTCTATCTTTCCGTCTATTGTTACTATAGCATACTTTGCATAGCTTCCTCCAATGTCTACTGCAAATACTTTTACATTACTATCATGCGGTCTTCCCATTTTTTCAAATAGCTTGAACTTTTCCCTACGTCTACGAATATATTGGCTGCTCTTTCTATATCTTCCACCTCAATTTTTGTGGAATTTCTTATTTTTGCATATTCATAAGCTGGAGCTAGAAGCTGAACTGCATATCTTAGGCTGTTATTTATTCCAAGTTCAGTAAGTCTTTCTAAAGCCTCTTTACTCAAAGTTACTCCAGACTCTTCTGCTCGGATTTCAAGTATGGCTTTGATTTCTTCTTTATTGTATGGTTCCGTTGTTATTATGAGTAATCTATCGAGAAGGTCAAGCGGTATACCATGAGGCGCCACTATGTCGGTACCTCGAATTTTAGAGAACCCCCTATTTGAAGCCAAGATTATAATAGGGGCCATCTCACTCTCCATCGCCCTATTCATAAATGCAAACAGCTCTATGTCCATTAGGTGGGTTTCGTCTATGAATAATACTCCAGGAACAAGCTCGGCCCTCCCCTCATCTACCCATTTTTTAACTTGTTCGTCCACCGCCTCTCTTATTTCATTATCTATTTCCCTGCTCTCAGAAAAGAATAGACTTAATATACCCCCTCTTCTCGCATTTGCCTCATCTAAATCATGGAGAGTTACAACGTAAGTAAACTCTTTTTCTTTTTCAACGCTTCCAATAGGAAGCTCTACAACTTCTAAATCTCCTAAATCATACTTTTTTTTGGATCTTTTGCTTTTTCCAATTTTAGATATCCTTCCAGTTTCCTTATCTATTATTATTACATCCCCTATCTCTATCCCTTGTTGCATAAATTGTAATGCAAGCCTACCAGCCACGCTAAAGCTCTTTTTTTCGTCTTTTGTGGCGAGCGTTAATCTAGCAGATTCCGGTATTCTTTGTGTTGGATTATATGGGTTAGTTACGAGGTTGTAGTCCAATTCTACAACTTCTCCCTCTAACACTTTTCTTGTTTCTCTTATTCTTACACCGATGGCCTTTCTCATGGTTTGTATTAGGGCCTCTGTTTTTTTCATTTCACTACTATAAAATTCGCTTGCAGAGACTTGTACAAATGGGATATCCTTACCAAGCTCTTTACTTATTGCGACGGCTATCGCGGTCTTCCCGGTTCCCGGAGGCCCCGCTATGAGAATACCCCTCCCAGCCATTTTTCCCGCCTTTATCAGTTTGACAATAACTCCGGCAGCCTCTCTTGCTTTTTTTTG
>CAZSVW010000043.1:0-8924 GCA_964610485.1 Candidatus Hydrothermarchaeota archaeon
AGGCTGGAGAAGTTCGGTTTGGTGTTTTATTAACATCTTTACCCTCTGACAAGCAAAACAACATTCTCAATATGCGGAGTATGAGGGAACATATCTATTGGCTTTACATCCTCAACTTTATAATTTAAAAGATCGATGTCTCTTTTTTGCGTCTCTGGATTGCACGATACATAAATTATCTTTTTTGGTGAAATTCTCTTTATTACCCTTATAGCTTTGGGATGGAGTCCGCTTCTAGGTGGGTCTATTATTATTACATCGGCCTCTCTATATCCCATTTTCTCAACTTTAGATGCATAGAATTCAATATTTTCAATTCCGTTCTCTTTTGCATTTATTCTTGCATTTTTAATAGCTTCCTTCGAAGATTCTATGCCAACAACGTATTCTGCATGCTGAGCTAAAACTATACCAAAAGTTCCTACTCCGCAATATAAGTCCATTACCCTCTCATTTCCACTTAATTCTGAGAAATCTAAAACTATTTTGCATAATTTTTCTGCTTGTTTGGAATTTGTCTGAAAGAAAGTATTTGGAGTTATTCTAAAATAGAAATCGAGAAGTTTTTCCCTTATATAGTCCTTTCCCCTAATTGCAAAGTATTCCTCTCCATAAGATACATCAGAAAGTGTAGAGGTCCTACTCCAAACTATGTTACAGTCCAGTTCCAGCTCTCTGACCTCATTAAATTCCCGCATAGAAGTTAAAAGAATCGCCATTCTTTCATTGGTAAATTTACCTTCTCTTATCACCAAATACCTGAGCAATCCCTCCCTCTTTTTAAAATCATAAATTGAAATCTTTTTTTCCCTTACAAAACCTTTTATCTCTCTGAGCAGATGATTGCATTCTTTAGAAATCAATAAACATCTGTCTATATCCACTACCTTATCATATCTCTCTGGTTCTCGTAATCCAAGCTTTTTTTCTTCATCGTCCCAGAAAATGAAATCCATCCTATTCCGATATCTAAATTCATCTGACGGCAATATTTTCTGAGAATGTCCAAAGAGAGAATTAATTACATTTTGCTTTATTTTGAGTTGCTCGCTATATCGTATGTTCTGCCATTTACAACCCCCACATTTTCCAAAATACTCACATCTCGGTTCAACTCTAAGTGGAGAAGGTTCTAAAATCTCGATGAGCCTAGCACTCCTCTTAAAAATCTTTGCTTTGACTATATCCCCCGGAACTGTGAAGTATATAGCAACTTTTCTCCCATCGACGTAACCAACCCCTCTTCCTTTTCGGTCAAGATGTTCTATTTTTATTTTTTTTACTACCATTTTCCCATATTTCTCCTTTTTTTATTCTTGAAGAAGAAATAGGTTTTCCATCGTAGGCTAAAATCATTGGGATTTTTATTATTTCAAGAGGTTTAAACCCCTTTCTTTCTCTTATCTTATTTATCTCCCTAGCCCTCCACTCTGTTTCATCGCTTACGATTATTGCCTCCAAATCTTCTAACTCTACTGCAACATCATAAGGCGTATATATCTTCTTTATTTCATAGTTTTTTTTATTTTTCAGAAAATTTTTCAGTTTTCTCTCTCTGTACTCATATGGAGACGACCCCTCCTTAAATTTCTCAGAAGTTAAGCCTATAATTACATATTCTCCCACTTCAAAGGCTTTCTCTATCAATGTTCTATGCCCTAGATGTAAAAATTCAAATGTTCCGCCAACCACAACTTTTCTAAATTTTTTCATTAAAAAGTTTTTTAGTTACATATACCTTATAAAAAAGCATGCGTATAAACTTAGCTTTACAGAAACTTGAGGAGAGAGGTCTTGAATGTGGTATTGTTCTTAAACCTGAAAACATTTATTACTTAACAGAAGTATTTCCTACAGCTTTTGCTGTACTTTTGCTTAAAGAGGAACCATTGCTATATCTTTCAAAGATGGATATTCATCTCGTCTCCAAATGTAAAATTGACGTGGACATTATAGAAAACTTCAAAAAAATACATATTCCTTTCAAAAAAATAGGGATAGAAGAATCCTATATGTCATACAAATTCTATAGAAAGAAACTTCATGGAAAAAAAATAGAAGACCTAGATTTTATTGATGAAATGAGAAAAATAAAAGATGATAAAGAGATCGAAAAAATAAAAAAATCTTTAAAAATTGCTGAAAAATGTATGAAAGAGATTATAGACTTAGACATGGAAGGAAAAAGTGAAAAAGAAGTCTCGGCGCAAATATCGAAATGCATAAAGGAAAAAGCAGAGCTTGCTTTTTTGCCTATAGTTGCCTCTGGAAAAAATTCTGCAATTCCTCATCATTCACCAACTAATAAGAGAATAAAGAAAAAGGACGCTATAATCATAGACCTGGGGGCGAAAGTAGGATACTACAACTCCGACATAACAAGAACAATATGCTCATCGCCCGACGAAAAATTTCTTGAAGTTTACTCCATCGTAGTAGAGTGCCAAAAAGCTGCCATTAAGGAGTGCTATGCCGGAAATAAAATTAAAAACATTGATATCAAGGCTAGAGAGATATTCAGAGAATACAACCTAGAAGACTACTTTTTACACTCCTGCGGTCATGGAATTGGATTGGAGGTTCACGAACCTCCAAAAATTTCAAAAAACAGTGAAGGTATCCTAGAAAAAAATATGGTAATAACTGTAGAACCGGGAATTTACAAAGAATTCGGAATAAGAATAGAAGACATGATATTGGTAGATAAGAAACCCAAAATTCTGTCTAAGCTGAGGAAGTTACCATGATAGTAATATTTGATCCAAACCTTTCTGGCATAAGTGGAAATATGATAGTTGGGGCTCTGATAGACCTTTATAAAGAAGGTAAATCTGATGTAAATAAGCTCGGAGAAAAACTAAATTTAGAAGTTAAAATAAATCGGGTTAAGAAGCATGGTTTTTTTTCCACCTATGTAGAGACCTCCGGAGAGGAAAGACTGAGCATTAAAGAGATGAAAGCCAAGATAAAAAATCTCAACTTAGGTGGAGAGGAGAAGAGATTCTCTCTTAAAGTTTTACATACAATATTGGAAGGAGAAAAGAGGCTTCATGGTTCAGCTCATCTCCATGAGTTGGGATCAAGCGATACGGTATTTGATATATGTGCAACGGCTCTATTAGCTAGAAAATTAGGTTTCTTTAAAAAAGATACCAAAATATTCTCAACTCCCATTAGAGTGGGAACTGGGAGGATAAAAAGCGAGCATGGAGAAATTTTTAACCCTTCCCCCATTGTTATGGATATTGCAACGCAACATAGAATTCCCCTAGAATTCTCAGATATCCCCCAAGAGATAGCAACCCCCACTGGAGTAGCCCTCCTTGCCAATCTCGTAGGGTCTTTCAGACCTTCCATCTCCGTCGCGGGGATAAGTAAAATAGGTTATGGAGCTGGAAGTTTTTCTCTACCCTTCCCAAATCTACTTAGGGTAATGCTATGCTATGGTTGGTCAAAAAATGAACATATATCGATAGTCGAAACAAATTTGGATGACGTATCTGGAGAAATAATAGGGCATTTAATAGAGAGGCTTGTTGATCTCGGAGCTTTGGATATTCAGGTATTACAAGGGATAACAAAAAAGAATCGACCAAGTTATGTAGTTCAAGTAACCTGCAAGACCGGAGAGGAAGAAAAATTTGCAAATTTGTTAATGAAAGAAACAGGGTCTCTAGGAGTCAAAGTTAGGAGGGGAGTAGAACGTATTACACTAAAAAGGGAGATAGTAAAAAAGACCTTGAACTTATGGGGACACGTGAAAGAAGTGAGGATTAAAGTTTCTTACGATTCTAATGGAGAAATTACGAACTATAAACCAGAATTCGAGGATATAAAGAAAATCTCAAGAGAACTAAATTTACCCGTAAAAAAGGTGTATAATAAAGTTATGAAGGAGATTTCTCTCTAAATTTCGCTACTCTATTAGCTATCAGGGCTGCAAATGCACCGGCCCCTACACCATTATCTATATTCACTACAGCCAAACCTACAGAGCATGACTGCAGCATAGCATAGATGGAAGCTTCTCCCTTACCCCCTAATCCATACCCTATAGAAGTGGGAAGCCCTATAACAGGTATGTCGACAGTTCCCGCTATTATTGTTGGAAGCGCTCCTTCTCTTCCAGCTACAACTATAATGGCATCTACATCCTTCTCCACTATCTGTTGAATAACGCCGAGAATTCTATGTATTCCAGCAACGCCTACATCGAAAAAACAAAAAACGTCACACCCCAGTTCCTCTGCAACTATCCTCGCTTCCTCTGCTCTTGGAATGTCCGAAGTTCCAGCAGTTACTATCGCTATTCTCCCCCCAGTTTTTTTTATATCGAAATCTCTGAACACGAGTATTCCTGCTCTCTTACTTTCTTTTTTTAGAAATTCTTTAAATTTTCTTTTGAGCTCACAAAAATTTTTCTTATCTAACCTTGTGACAATACAGCATCCTTTTATTTTAATGAGACTCTCACATAACTTTATCAATTCATCTATCGTTTTTCCCTCTCCCAATACAATTTCCGGTATCCCTACCCTCTTATCTCTGTTGATATCAAACTTAGCAAAATTTTCTATTTCCTTTATAGAAAACAATTTGAGTTCTTCCTCAGCTTCCCTTAAACTTATATCTCCTTTTTTATATCTTTCGAGGATTTCCTTAATTCTCATATTCTTTTAACCTTATCCGTTAGGTATATCTTGTTTTTCCTACCCACAGGCTCTTTTCTTATCATCCCTCTCTTTTCAAGTTCGGATAATATCTTACTTACTTTTGCCTTTGAAAATCCCGTTATCCTCTGAATCTCTCTCTGGTCTATTCCATCATTTTCCACTATTATCCTCAAAATCTCTTGCTCATCTTCTTTAAGAACCTCTATTTTTCCATATATCCTTCTCTTTATATCAAAATAACTCAGAAAGACGTCCTTTACCTTCTTTATTTTTTCATGAAACAGAGCGCCCAACACAAGAGAAAAGAAAAATAAAATAAAAAATGGTAAAATAGCAGGTTTTCCACCAACTTTTGTAAAAAGAACCATTACTTCAAATTTTCTGAACTGGTCTGGAAGTTTATATGGTTCTGAAATGCTCCACTCCAATATCACTCTTTTTCCATCAGAAGATATTTTACTTGCTCCTGGGTAAGCTCCCAACTCAGCTAATACATATCCCTCTGGTAGAAAAATTTTCAATTCATATTTCTTGACATTTGCTAGAATAGAGTGTCTTGTACTGAATATGAACATTTCTCCACTTTTCCTAAGTTGAGAAGAGCAAGAAAACTTATAGATTATGGTAGTAGATTCACCCGATGATAATGGCTTAGGAAAATAAACTGTTACATAAGTTCTCTTTCCCGTTTTAGATGTAGAAAAGGCGAGAGGGACGCCATGCGCGTCTAATACTATTAAATTTTCAATTTTATCACTAATAGGATAACTAAATTCTTTTAAAGGAACGAAATGAGTATTATTTATCGTCATTGATATTTCTTCTTCAGCTTTAAGGGTATTCATTAAAAATCCTGAAGCAGATAGTTCTATTTTGGTTTTATAACTCTCTATCTCCTGCGAACTCGCCACGGGGATAGAGACTAACAACACAAACAGAAGTAATAAGATTTCATTTCTCATTTTTAAATTTTAATATTCCTTAGGTGTATATGTATTTTACCCAGTTTTCCGCCATAATTCCCAGCAGATATCCTTTTGACACCCTCCACATGCAAACATTCTTTAATTCCCTTTCGCATGGCTTCTTCTACCCTCTCTCTAGTTATACCATTTATTACCACTTCCAATGCGGCTTTGGTGTCTTTAACTTTAGAGTTCCCAACGATATTTGACAGAGTTGGACAGTATATTTCATTGGTCGAAGCTATCATGAATTTATATCTCTTAGACCCTATCTTAGATCCCGCAGAGCATACTCCACCAGGAAATGGAGTTATCACTCCAGGTATTTCACTTATCTTCTTTACTGCCAACTCTCCCGCTTTTAGGGCAGTTTCTTCACTTTCTGCTAAAATTATAAAATTTCCTCCGGCTACTCCTTTAGCTATCCCTACCTCCTTTTCTATTATGAATTTTCCCATCATAATTGGAATTTCTATAATTTTTCTCCCACGAAATTCCTTCTCTTTTTCATAACCATCTCCATAGTATTTTAATCTATAACCTAAATCATACTTGTCTTCACTTTCTGTAAAATTCCACACTCTCGTAGTTGGACAAGTCAACACGCATTGTCCAATGCGATTTAACAACGCTCTTTCTACCCCTTCTTTTGTATTGCTCCATATTTGAATAACGCATCCATATCTCCCATCTGGCGTTTCTTTAGGTGACAGAAAAGTATCTATTCCTGCCTCAGCATCGCAACCTATTAGCGAGGTGGCATACCCACAAGCTTCCCTAGCTGCTATCTCGGCCCACTTCTTGTTAATTGCAGTTATCAATACTCTCGAGTACCAAGCTTCAAAAGCCTCTGCAAAGGTATTTTCAACTTCAACCATAAGGGATACAATTTATTTTCAAAAAATAAAAAATTAGCGGGCTCGGCGGGATTTGAACCCGCGGTCTGCAGCTTAGGAGGCTGCCGCCCTATCCTGGCTAGGCTACGAGCCCACAGAACCTAATTAATGGCTTGGAAAGGTGTCCTCTAGCTGCAGGGGGAACCTCATAAAACTTCTCCTCTATCTCTCTATTAACTTTCACTTTAACTTTCTCCTTCGCAAAAGTCTTGCAACGCTTACATCTATAGCCCTTTCCTTTTCCAACAGACTCCATACTTTTTCCGCATATACTACACTTTGGATTTCTCTCTTCATATCTCACTAACCTTATTACTCTGATCTTCTCTAAATTTATAGTCCTTTTTTTAACGCTTCCATACACCTCTATCTCATCTCCCGGAATTAACTTGACTATGATTTTTCTAAAGTCTTTGGTAGGTTCAAACGCAGCGCATAATATCGTAGTTTTTCCGTCTGTAAGCTCAAAAAAGACGTGCCCCCCCCGTATTGTTCTGGGCTTTTTCTTTACTCTACCCCTGAGGATAACTGACGAAAATTCTTTAATTTCTTTTATCTCATTCACTCTCTCTAGATGAACATCTGTCGCTTGGTTTGTTTTAAATACTGTAAAAGTATCGATCGGTTCTTTAATGTTGAGCATTTCGAGAGCTTGATAGAGTATTCCTACCCTTTCTCCTCTAATCCCCAGTAATACTGGACATGGGGTATTAGGCGTTATGAGAACCCTATTAGTACTATAATCGACATTATCAAATGTGAAAGGATATGTCTTTGCATTCATTACAAAAACAGAGTGCTTATCAACTCTTCTCTTTTTACCCCAATTATCTTTTTTTCTGTAAGCAATCAGCTCATAAGTGAAATCTCTGAATTTACAACCAATTGCTGCAAGAGCCCCAATTATGCCTCTACCATTCTTATATTTCACTATCTCTGCACCATATTTTTCAGCCAATACTTCAGCCTCTCTTATTTCTACTATCCTATGTAAGCAACGGTGATAAAAATCGGTAAAGTCCTGAGGTATCTCTCCGGCATAAAATACTACCCCCGGATTTGTTCCTCTATCATCGAGCATTGCATTTAACTCAATTTCCCTTAATGTAAGCTTTTTTAGTTTTTCGATATTTTTTTCCTTAGCTAAAATTGCTACTGCACCATTTCCTCGTGTCTTCCACGGCACTGTTGGGTTAAGCCTAACTAATCTAAGTTCGCTTATAACTGTATATCTAGAGAGTTTTTCTGCTAGTTTAGTTGCTATATAAGTTGTACATTGACCAGATCTAGAATCCGTGTCATCTATACCTATGAAAAACACTTAATAAATACTTATATATAACGATTGAAAGAGTTTTATTAGGATGTTCAACAAGAAAGAAATCCTAGAGAAGACACTAAACATCCTAGAAAGAGGAAATTTTATAATCTCACGCTCTTATTACGATAAGTCAAGCTTTGATGTATTAGCAAGGAAAAGAGAGAGGATACTACTCATTAAAGTCCTCGTAAATATAGATTCTCTGGATTATAAGAGAGCTCAAGAAATATTTACCCTAGCCAAAACCCTTGCTTCTTCTCCCTTAATAATCGGGATAAAAACTACACAAGGAAAAATGGAAAATGGTGTGGTATATGAAAGATACGGAATATTCGCAGTTACTCCCCAGACTTTTGAAGACATTTTACTAAAAAATTTACCTCCACTTATATTTTCGCATAGAGGGGGGTACTACGTAAAAATAGATGGGAAAATCCTAAAAAAGAAGAGAAAAGAAAGAAATCTATCTTTAAGAGATGTTGCAGATAGGATAGGAGTAAGTAGAAAAACGATATATGAATATGAACATTCTAACATGTGCGCAACATTAAAAACTGCACTTAAACTTGAAGAATATTTTGAAACACCTATAGCCAAACCCATACATATCTTTTCTATTGCAAGAGATTTATTTGAGCTTAAACCAGAATACACAGGGAATCCTGATCTCGAAAAGCTTAGAAAAATAGGATTTAAAGTTTATCCTATAAAGAAGGCTCCATTTAGTGCTTTAACAAAGGGAAAAGATGAAATACTTCTAACAAAGACCCTATTTGGTCCATACAAACTAGAGACAAAAGCAAAAATCTTAAAGAGCATTTCCAGAACTATCAAAACTCAAGCATTCTTTGTTATAAAGAAGACGAGGCAGAAATGTATAGAGGGTGTCCCAATTATCCAGAGGAAGGAATTAGAACTGATGGAAGAACCGCAAGAACTGATAGATATTCTCAAAGAGAGAGCAAACTTTATATAGAAGTTCTTACTCATCTTTTCAAAATAGAGTTTTTGAATGGAGGTGATGAAAAATGGCACAGCAATTAGCTGGACAACTCGCTGGTCAGCCCGT
>CAZSVW010000044.1:0-8897 GCA_964610485.1 Candidatus Hydrothermarchaeota archaeon
AGGAATACCTGTGGTCTTAGATACAAACGGAATAGTCCTTGATGCCCTTGGATTAACCTCTATAACGTAGTATTCCCAACTTTCTGGGTTAACTGCGAATTGAATGTTGCATCCTCCTTCTATCTTTAATGCCCTGATTATTTTTAGTGCGGCGCTTCTCAATTTTTGATGGTCAACATCACTTAGTGTTTGGGCTGGAGCCACTACTATGCTTTCTCCGGTATGGATTCCCATAGGGTCTATATTCTCCATATTGCATACAGTTATGCAGTTATCTTTACCGTCTCGCATTACCTCATACTCGTATTCGTACCACTTTAGAAGGGATTGTTCGATAAGTACTTGGTTTACTAAGCTTGCCTTTAATCCGCGGGAGGCAATTTCCTTAAGTTCGTTTTTATCTTTTGCTACACCCCCACCCGTCCCACCTAATGTATATGCGGGTCTTATGATTACCGGATATCCTATCTCTTCGGCCGCATCTATAGCTTCTTCTACACTATTAACAGCCCTACTTTTCGGGATAGGTTCTCCTATTTTTTTCATGAGTTCTGCAAATAGCTCCCTATCTTCAGCAGATTTTATAGTATCTATTGGCGTTCCTAAGACTTCTACTTTGTATTTTTCTAAAATACCACGTTGAGCAAGTTCAACTGCAAGATTTAGTCCTGTTTGTCCCCCCATAGTTGGTAATAGACCATGTGGTCTCTCTTTTTTTATTATTCTTGCAACAATTTCTGGAATAAGGGGTTCTATATATATTATATCTGCTATTTCCTTATCTGTCTGTATAGTTGCAGGGTTTGAGTTTACAAGAATAACCTTGTACCCTTCTTCCCGTAAAGCCTTACAAGCTTGGCTTCCCGAATAGTCAAATTCGGCAGCTTGTCCTATTATTATCGGACCAGAACCTATTACTAAAATTTTCTCTATATCTTCCCGTTTAGGCATCCTTATCCCTTACTAGTTTTGTAAATTCATCAAACAGATATTCACTATCTCTTGGTCCTGGATGAGCTTCTGGATGGTATTGTACTGAAAATATCGGTAGTTCTTTGTGGGTAATTCCCTCTATTGTCTTATCGTTAAGATTTATATGGGAAACTTCCAGAAATTCAGGTAGAGTTTCTTCATCTACTGCAAATCCGTGATTTTGAGAGGTTATATAAACCTTATCTGTTCTTAGATCTTTAACAGGTTGATTGCTTCCCCTATGACCAAATTTGAGTTTGTAAGTTTTAGCTCCACAGGCCAGAGCAAGAAGCTGATTTCCCAGGCATATCCCAAATATGGGGAGTTGTTCGTCCATAATCTTTTTTAGATTTTCTACCACATACCATGCCTGCATAGGATCTCCCGGACCGTTAGACACCACTATGCCACAAGGTTCTAAATCCAGTATTTGTCTAGAATCATAGAAAGCGGGAACTACTACTACTTCGAACCCCCTTTTAATTAAATTTTTCAGTATACTTCTCTTATATCCACAGTCTATCAGTACTATTCTTTCTCCTTTTCCATATTTTTCTATTTTTTTTGAAGTTACAATTGAAACTAGGTCTATTTCTGATATGTCTTTTTGTTTTTTAGTTTTTTCTAGCATCTCTTCCTTGTCGATTTCGTCGTATGAAGTTTTAAGTCCCGCTTTCATAGTCCCATATCTTCTTATCTTTATTGTAAGTGCACGCGTATCAACTCCAGCAATACCCGGGATTTCATGCTCTTTCAAGAATTCATCTATAGTTTTATTCCAAATTCTGTGGCTTGGACTTGTACAAGCCTCTCGAACTACAAACCCTTCTACTTGAATTCTTTTAGATTCAAAATCTTCTAAGTTTACCCCGTAGTTTCCTATTAATGGGTAGGTCAGAAGCAAGATTTGTCCCTTATAGCTTGGGTCAGTTAAAGCTTCTTGATACCCGGTCATACTGGTATTGAATACAATCTCCCCATATACTTCATTCTCCGCACCAAAACCGATCCCTTCTACTATTGTTCCATCTTCAAGAACTAGGACAGCTTTCATTTCTTCACCTTAATAACTTAAAATAATCCATTCATAAAAATTTTTATGTCACAAATGACTCAAATAGTAATAAAAATGAAACAAAAAATTTCACAGGCAGTAAGGAAAATAATAGGAAGTTATCCTTATCTTGAAACCTATCTTTCGATGGGTATAATAAACTATAGGGCTTTGGCCAAATATATCTCTCAGGAGGTTAAAGAAGAGATAGGCAGGGAAGCAAATATCCAAAGTATCGTTACTGCTATCAGGAGGTCATCTAAAGGAAGGTATAACGTAGAAAAAAATAAGGTTCTGGAAATTTTAGCGAAAAGCGAAGTGAGTTTGAGATACGATATAGTAGTTTTAACGCTTAAAAAAACTTTCGAATTACCAGAAAAACTCGAGAAAATAAATACTAGGGACTACATTCTAATTCAGGGATTAGAGACCGCTACTATCGTAACAAATCAACGTGATTTAGGGGATTTCTTATACGTGTTTCGAGAAGAAATGGTGGAGAAAAAGGAAAATCTTGCCTCGGTTATAGTTAAGAGCCCGCAGGAGATCGCATTTACTCCTGGGGTCATAGCTTACCTGGCAGGTCTGATAGCTTTTGAAGGAATAAACATAATTGAAATGATGTCGAGCTATACTGAAACATGTTTTATAGTAGATGAAGGTGAAGCACTTAAAGCTGTGAAAGTTATAAGGGACGAAATAAAGAGGATAAGAGGAAAATAAGCCGATTTATAGCTTTTTAATCAATTTTTCAATATTTTTCCTGTTTCCTTTTCCAATCTTAACTTTATACTTTTCTTCCAATTTCTTGATAATGGTGTTGGTGTCATTCCCCACTTCTGCCATAATCTCTTTAATTATCTCTTCCATCATTAAGTTCTACTTCCAGGTTAACAACAAAAATATTTTATCTCTTCTTCTCTCTCTTAGAAGATATGTTTGAAATAAAATATAGGGATGCTATGGGTAGAGTCGGGAAGTTTAAAAACTTAGAAACTCCGATACTTTTACCGGTAGTTAATCCAAAAAGACAATTGTTGGATGTGAGCGAAATAAAAAAATTGGGTTTTAATGCAATAATTACCAATTCTTATTTGATATATAAGGATAGAGAACTTAAAGAGAAGGCTTTAAAGAAAGGCATTCATTCATTGCTAAATTTTGATGGGATAGTTATGACAGATTCTGGTTCATATCAGCTATATGAATATGGTAGTATAGACGTATCACCAGAGGAGATTATAAAGTTTCAAGAAGAAATTGGAAGTGACATAGGGGTAATTTTGGATATTCCTACTCCTCCAGATTATTCTAGAGAAATAACTCTTAAAAATATTATAGAAACAGAAAAAAGGGGTAAGAAAGCAAGAAAAATGGTAAAAAAAATGTTGTTAGTTGGTACTGTTCAGGGGTCTACATATACCGATCTCAGGGAACTTTCATCAAAAAAAATGGGGGGAATAGATTTTGATATCTATGCGATAGGTGGGGTGGTTCCTATAATGGAAAATTATGATTTTTATAGATTGGTTAAGATCATCTATTCTGGAAAGAGGTTTCTTCCACCGCACAAACCCGTACATCTGTTCGGTTGTGGACATCCGCTGGTTTTTTCCTTAGCCGTGGCATTGGGGTGTGATATTTTTGATTCTGCCGCATATGCTCTATATGCTAAGCAGAATAGGTATATCACCCCAACGGGGACTTTTAAGTTGGAAGAGATGTATGAATTTCCGTGTCATTGTGAGGTATGCTCTTCTTATACTCCAAAAGAACTTTTGAAATGCGAAGATGGGGAAAAACTCTTAGCATGGCATAACCTATATGTGAGCATTCAAGAAATCAAAAGAATTAAACAAGCTATTTTCGAAGGCAGTTTGTGGGAACTCCTTCAGATGAGATGCAGAGCTCATCCAGAACTCCTCAAGGCTTTAAATTGCATGTTGGAGTATGATTTTACAAAATTTGATCCAATTACAAAGAAAACTGCATTTTTTTATTCTGGTGAAGAGTCCATCCTCCGGCCCGAGGTTAAAAGGCACTGGAAGAGGCTGGAGAACCTATCTCCAGGAAAAATTCTTGTGCTTTTGCCAGAGGTGGAAAAGCCGTATTCTGAAACGATAGGTTATTTTAGCAATTCTAAATACCACATTTGTGTGGTATCACCCGTGTTTGGAGTTATTCCGACCGAGGTAGAGGACATATACCCCCTTACTCAGCACGAAGCTCCAAACCTTGATTTGTCTCCGGTAAGAAAATTAATAGAGACCTATGCAAAGAAATTTGATAAGGTTTATTCTTCTCCCGAATTAAATTTTGAGGGCGAGGTATGGGATAAGAAAATTAGGGGGGATGAAAATTATAAAATAAAAGCGATGGCAGATTATCTTTTTGGAAAAGGTGCAGGAGATGCTATATTCTATGATACAAAAGTTGAAAGGTCAAAAACTGGAAAAATTAGAAGGATTCTATCTAGAGGCGAGTTGATCGCAACACTTAGACCTAATGACGGTTTTTTAATTCTGACTATTGAGGGAGCCAGGAGATTAAAATCTCTCCCTTATCCACGGAATAGGGTGGTTGTAAAAGGGGAAGTAAAAGAGTTTATAGAGAGAGGAAAAAATGTTTTTGCAAAGTTTGTAGTAGAATGTGACCCTGAAATAGTTCCATACCAAGAGGTAATTGTTGTGGATGAGAAAGATAATTTGCTTGCAACAGGTACCTCTCTCCTTAACGCATTAGAAATGAGAGCTTTTACTAGGGGGATAGCTGTTAAAATTAGGCATTCTGTATTATAGGAGAGATATCGAAAAAATTCCGAGCGTTACACCAGTTACCACTATACCAGCTATCGCTACTCCTAGAGAAATTGCAAGTAAGGCCTTTTTAAATTCTATTCCAAATATATAAGCTATAGCAACTCCCGTCCATGCTCCAGTCATTGGTAGAGGAATGGCCACAAAAGGTACTAGGCCAAGTGTTCCGTATTTATCTATTTTTTCCTTGGCTTTTTTCCTCGTTCTTGTGAACAACCAGTTAAAAAATCTGTCAAATATACTTATAATTCTCAATTTTTTTTCAAGTTTTTCAAGAAAAAAGAGAACAAAGGGGATGGGTAGTATATTTCCAATTACCCCTAAAAGGTATGCTTTCATCGGGTGTACTCCATTTTCTATAGCGAGAGGAATTGCACCTCTCAGCTCTACTAGGGGTAATGAAGCCGTGAGAATTGTGAGTAGCTCTATCATCGGTTTTCTTTTATATTATGAAATATAAAAAAATAAACGATGATGAAGGCGGTTCTACTCTTGCCATTTATTTTCCTTATTTTTTTACCACACACGTATTGCTTGGAGCCGATAAAGATATGGGAATATAGGCTCTCTGGGAATGTAGTCTCCGTCGAGCCCTCAATTGATGGGAAGCTTATCGGGGTAAGTGACAGTGGGGGGCATCTCTACTTATTAAATCAAAGTAGAGAGTTATTGTGGGAACTTATGTTCGATTCTACCGTATTGGATGTTGCGGTTGGTGAATATATAGCGGCATGCGATGATTCTAAGGTATATCTTATTAACATGAGTGGAAATATATTATGGGAAAGCCAGATTGGCGATAATTATCAAAAAGTAGATTTTTATAAGGGAAAAGAGATAGTTAGTGGAACGGAGTACACAAAACTCCTCTATTTTTTCGATGAAGAGGGGAACATACAAAATAGGATAAATATAGGGGGAAAGATTAAAGCATTGGATGTAGAAGGTGATTACATCGCTGTGGGTACTTCAAATGGATATGTATACTTATTAAAAGACCAGCAGATCATATGGGAGGTAAAACTTGGAAGGTATATATACGATATTGCTGTTAAGGATGGAGAGGTAGCTGTTTCTGCCGAGGATAGGATATTCATAATAGGGAAAAATGGAGAAGTAAAAGTTGAAAAATATTTCAGAGAGGGAAGGTGTGTAGATTTTGCAAAAGGCAAAGAGTTAATTGCTGGAACTTCTGATGGAGAATTATGCTATTTTGATAGCAATGTTAAAAAACTTTGGTGCTATAATTTGAAGAATGAAATCAAAACAGTAAAGTGTGTTGATGATTTAATTTTTGTGGGCAGTGGAGGCTTTCTGTATCTTTTCTCTCCTCCGGACACAGTTCCACCTAAAGTAAAAATAGTGAGTCCAAAGAATCATGAGAAAATTTGGGGAATTGTGGAGATAAAAGCCGAAATAGATGAGAAGAATGTAACAACAATCGTAACCATCGATGGTAATTATGCGTGCAGTTTACCATGTAAGTGGGATACAACCGCAGCGAGCGAAGGCAAGCATAAAATTAAGGTTAAAGCTATCGATGCCTATGGGAATGTTGGTGAAGATACGGTTGAGGTTGAAGTTATCAGACAACAGTCGGGCATCCAAGAACAAATTAAAAATAAAACCTCAGTAAAAGCGCAGTCGGAGGTAAGAAAAATATCAAAAGACCCATTTATAATTGTAATTCTTGTGCTGCTGTTAATTTTCTTATTAAGGAGAATGAAAACCTAAGGGCCGGTAGTCTAGGGGTTATGACGCCAGTCTCACACACTGGAGGTCCCCGGTTCGAATCCGGGCCGGCCCATCAACTATAACGAGGAGGTGATGAGGTTGGCTTCAGATATATATGAGTGTTTGATTTGTGGAAAGATATTCCCCGCAGTCCAGGCAATGTACCACCTTCTATATGACCATGGAAAGGATGACCATAACAGATGGTTAAAACCCGTGGAGTAAGGATTTTATGTGGAAAGAAATTGAGAGATATTTTAGCAAATATCCTGCCCAGAGAAAAGTGGCCATTTTTTTGTTGAAAAAAGGTCTCAGAATAAAGAATACAAGAGTATATTGTAGCAATGTTGAAATGTCTCATTCGAAGTTAGGAAAAGCGATAGGCGTTGACCGAAGAGTGGTAGATGCTACTGTAAGGAGAATATGTAAGAATGAGAGTCTTAAGAGAATATACGAGAATTTAGAAGTTATAGCATTTTACAGAGATATAGCACCAAAACTTGGGTTGGGGGTAGTTATAATAACACCAGACGATGCATCGAGAAAGGGAATACTTAGTGGTGCAGCTAAAGTAATAACTGATAATGGTCTAACTATAAGGCAAGCTATAGCGGATGATCCATTTTTGGTTGAAGACCCAAAGCTTACTATTGTAACTAACGAAAAGATACCTGGGAAAGTAGTAGAAGAACTCAAGAAAGTAAGCGGAGTAAGAGGAATTACAATTTTATAGTAGCATGATATTTACCTTTCGTTTAATAGTCGGGGTCGTAGGGTAGCCAGGTCTATCCTCGCGGCTTCGGGAGCCGTGGACTCCGGTTCAAATCCGGACGACCCCATTTCGGGTGATACAGATGGATTGGGAAAAAGAAATCAAGGAGACTGTATTATATCTAGCGGCCGGGCTACTTTTAGCTTACATCATTAATTTGGGACTAGGTTATGCTTTACATGCAGATAAGCCCGTTATGGCGGTTGTTTCTAAAAGTATGGAACCAACCTTTTATAAAGGAGACATAGTTGTAATAAAGGGCGTGGACCCCTCTGAAATTAAGGTGGGAGATATTATAGTGTACTATAATCCCTATAGAAATTTTCCAGTTGTTCATAGGGTAGTGGAGATAAAGAGAGAGGGTTCTTCTTTTTGTTTTATTACTAAGGGAGATAATAATAGGACTAATCCGTTCCCCGACCAGTTTATTGGAATAGCACCGTGTGTTACGCCAGATATGGTAAAGGGAAAAGTGATTTATGTAATTCCAAAGCTTGGTTGGCCGAGAGTTATGTTAAATGAGCTATTCCACTAATTTTATGAGGTTTTTTGCGGTCTCAAGGTCTATGTATCCCTCGGCAGGTTTTTTGTGATAAACATATAAAAATTTTGACCCGAAGTATATAAGGGAAGGATAAACCACATAGCTCTTGGTGAGGGGAACTACAATAACTTCCCCAAACCTCTTTACTTCTAATAGAATTTCTAAAATTCCTAGCAACTCTTTTGGAGAAGAAATTTTTAGAGATATCTTGGCTATATCTCCTAGGTTAAGCTCTCTTTCAATAATATTCATAAGTGTGTTCTTTTCCGGAAAGCTTTTAAATAGATAGGAGATGATTATCCTTTTTCTTTTTTCTTTAGCAGACTCTATAATTTTGTCTCTTAAGTTTCTTTCTGAGTTAAGTTCGATATCTACAAAATCGCAGAGTTCTAAACCTTCTAGAAGTATATCAAGTCTTTTACTTTCATCTCCTGAAAAGAACCCTCCTTCACTTTCCATTCTATTTACTAGGATTATAGGTTTATTCACCTGTGTTTTAATACTTTTCAGAAGCCTTTTAACTAAAGTTGGAGATGCTTCTTTTAAGTAGTCTACTCTAGCCTCTATCAGGTCTCCTTCACTTATTTCCCTTGAAGCTCTGATAAAATTTTCTACATTTTCCTCCATGATAGAAATGCAAAGCTTTGGTCTCATGTGAGAAACTTTTATATCTTCCCTTCCTTAAAGATTTTGAAATAGGTGGTAAAAATAGGATGCGAAGAATATACTCATGAAATCTTGAGGATAGAAGAGCATGTTGGTGGGAAGTATTCTCAAACCTTAATTACAGATCCAGAGGAATATATGAGAGTTAAAAATGAAATCTTGAGAATTTTAAATGGAAAAGTAAGCGAAGAAGCGGTAGAGTGTTATATGCAGGAAAATTTGAGTCTAGGAAAATTAACTCCTCTTTTCTTTCGCGATGATATTGAGGAAATAATGGTGATAGGAAGCAATTTACCTGTATATGTATATGAGAGGGGAAGGGGACACCAGGCAACGGAT
>CAZSVW010000045.1:0-8801 GCA_964610485.1 Candidatus Hydrothermarchaeota archaeon
AATGATTTCTCTAATTTTATACCCTCTGCCGGTATAATAAGTTTGTCTCCGGGTACTCCTCGATGTATGTAGACTATATAAACGTCTTTCAAGCTTTTTTGCGGATGCCACTTTAGTTCGTTTAGTAATTTCCTTACCATAGGCTCTTTGCTACCTCGTATGCCAATTTTGCATGTTCTTTCCCATTATTTACAGGATGTCCATGCCCTGGTAGGAGCCATTCAAAATCAACTTTACTCAACTTTTCCAGCGAGTTTAGTAGATCACTAAAATTTCCTCCCAAGTCGTCCCTTCCAAAGCTACCATGGGGAAAAAGCGTATCTCCCGATATTAGAATTTTTTTCTTTTTTTCATATAAGCATATACTACCTGGGGTATGTCCTGGTGTATGAATAACTTTAAACTTGAACTCTCCTACCTCGATTTTACTGGGTATGGGCGATGCTTCGAATTTTATGCTATGTTTGAATACTTCTGCACTCCCGTAGAAATTTCCATTCATAGCTTCTTCTATGTCTTCTGGATGCATGAGAATTTCTGCATTGAAATAGTTGT
The DNA here is from genome assembly GCA_964610485.1 of Candidatus Hydrothermarchaeota archaeon. Lineage (GTDB taxonomy): Archaea > Hydrothermarchaeota > Hydrothermarchaeia > Hydrothermarchaeales > CAZSVW01 > CAZSVW01. The sequence continues at coordinate 556 of CAZSVW010000045.1, forward strand.
TACCTCCGCAGTGGTCTATATGCGCGTGAGTATTTATTATTATGTCAACCTCTCCTATCTTCTCCTTTATTTTTGGATCAAAACCTAAACCAGTATCTATAACCACAGTTTTTTCTCCTTCTATAACATAGATATTCGAGTCAAAACCACGGCCGAGTATAACCTTTAGTCCAAGTTCCATAATCCCAACTCCTTAGCAATTTCAAAAGCTTTTTTCATTTCCTCACCAGAAACTTTTCTTTTAAGTTCAGGATAGTTTATAGCTTCGAATTCGGGTCTATATTGTGCCATTATATTCACCCTCACTTCATTACCAAGATTATCACTTATCCACTTTAGAATATTAGATGTGCAGCATTCTACATGGTTTGGCAGAACTAAATGACGAATCAGAAGTTCTCCTTGTCTTTTTGCAATCAAATGATTCCTCTTAATTATTTCTGTATAGTTTTTCACTTTAGATAACCTCTCGGCGCATGCGTCATTTCCATATTTGAAATCTGTAAGATATACGTCTACACAACCTTCTAAGAGTTTCATGGCCTCTAAACTCAAATACATGTTCGAGTTCCAGACTATTGGGACATTAACTTCTAGAAATTTGAGCATTTCTATGATAGTGTGGAGATGTGGTGTGGGATCTCCGCCTACAAGATTAATATTTCTGCTTTTTTCAACCAATCTCCTTTTTTTAGCAATATTTGATAGTTTTTTTCCAGTTATTGGAACTCCCTTTTCTATTTGTCTTGAAATTGTCCAGTTTTGACAATATACACAATAAAAGTTACAACCTATAAAGAAAAAAGTATGAGACGGTACTAAACATGCTTCTTCTCCAAAGTGAAGGAATTCTGAAGAGAGCCTACTTATTTTATTTACTTGGCAGAATCCTTTTTCTCCTTTTGTTCTGTCAACTTTGCATTTTCGTTCGCAAAAGGTGCAACATTTCAAAATTCTATTTGCAAGTTCTAGTTTTAGATCAATTAAATTGGGTTTTTTAATTTCAAGCAAATTAATTTCTGATAATGGGTAATCAAGAAATTTTTTGATTTTCTTGACTTTATTTTCATGTTCCTTCCATAATTCGTCAGTTGGTGCTTTTAGTTCTATATCTACGCCAATGGTCTTTGCTATAAGAAACTGTGCAGCTTTTTGGTTTCTGCAGACCTCAATATACCTACCTAAGGCTTTCTTTACCCCTTCATCTTCAAAGGCAACGAGTGCATCGGGTCTTAGAAACATATTTATATTTCACCCCAACAATTTAATATAAATTTACTTGGAGGTAATTGAAAATGAAGGAAAAAGTACAGGAAGTATTGAATAAAATACGCCCAGCTTTGCAAGCCGACGGAGGCGATGTGGAACTCGTAGATGTAAAAGATGGAATAGTCAAAGTAAGGCTTAAAGGAGCCTGTGGCAGCTGTCCTTTTTCTACTATAACCTTACAATTAGGTATCGAGCAAGTTTTAAAGAGAGAGATACCAGAAGTTAAAAAAGTTGTGGCAGTTTAGTGTTTTATGCTCCTTTTTGGAACTGCTGGCGTGCCTATAAGCTCCAAGAAGAGAGATACGATCTCCGGCATAGTTACATGTAGGGAGCTTGGTTTAGACTGCATGGAAATCGAGTTCGTACGCGGAGTTAGAATGGGCATGGAAATGGCAAAGAAGATAAGAGAAGTTGCAATAAAAGAAGATGTCAAGCTCTCAGTGCATGCCCCCTATTTTATAAATTTAAACTCGAGCGAGAAAAGCAAAGTTGAGATGAGCAAAAAAAGAATAATAGACTCAGCTAAAATCGGAGCCATATGCAATGCTAAGGACATAGTTTTTCATCCCGCCTACTATGGTAGCAAGTCGAAAAAGGAAGTTTATTCTGTTGTCAAGAGGGAAATTGAAGATATTTTGAGCAGGGTTGAGGATAATATTATACTTAGACCAGAGACCACGGGAAAGCCTTCGCAATTCGGAACGCTTGAGGAGATATTATCTTTAAGTCAAGAACTTGATAATGTTCTGCCTTGCATAGACTTTGCCCATATCCATGCGAGATATTTTGGGAGGTATAACACCTACGAAGAATTCTGTGAAATACTCGAAAAAGTTGAAAATGCTCTTGGTAAAGAAGCCTTGAGGAACATGCACATTCATGTCTCTGGAATAGAATACGGAAAGAAGGGAGAGAAAAGGCATTTAAACTTAAAAGAGAGTGATTTTAATTATAAAGCTCTTCTGAGATCCTTAAAGGATTTCAAAGTTGAGGGCATGGTCATATCTGAAAGTCCAAACCTCGAGGGAGATGCGTTGTTGCTTAAGAAAGAGTATGAAAACATATAATTACCCTCCTTTATCCAGCCACCCTTATCTCCTCAAACTCTATGCTTGGAGCTATCACATTGGAGACTTGTTTGTAGTCTTTACCAAATCCCACAACTTTTTTCAGAAGCTCATATATATTCCCAGAGATTATTGCTTTTTTTACTGGCTTGCCGTTTAGGAAAGCATTTCTTGTTTCAACCGAAAAGTCCCCAGTAACAAAGTTTGAGGTGTGCGCTCCTATTAACCCATGCACTACTAAGCCTTCTTCGCTCAGCTTGCCCTTTCCAGAAACTATAAAATTGGAAGGGGAAATTGTGGGAAGAGAGGAATAGCTACGTGAAGCATTTCCAGTACTCTTTTTGTTTTCTTTATTTGCTGTATAAGTATCATAAAGATATCCACATAATACTCCTTTTTCAACAAGTTTAGTTCTCTGTCTAGCCACACCTTCTCCATCAAATTTTGAAGTATATAAGGCTCCTTCTAATGTTCCATCATCTATTATGTCTATTTCAGAAAATAGCCTATTTCCTATCTTGTTTGAGAGTAATGATCTATTTTTTTGAATATTATCAGCACTTAAAGAAGGAATCAAAGTATATTCCAAAAGTTCTGCAATGGCAATTGGTTTAAGTATTAGATTTGTAGTGAGGACATCTATTTTTCTTGCTTTTAGAGAGTTTTTTGCAAGTTTAGCAGCACAATACCCTATATTATAAAAATCTAGGTCAAGCTTTGTGGACGCTCCATATTCGAATCCGGTAGAAATATCCATATCCTCCTTAGCTACTGTGGATACATAACAGGAAATTTCTGTTCCTTGGTCTTTACACCGTATACCATTTGTATTCCATATCTCCACATAAGTTGTTCCAAATGACAAAACTCCAAAGCTGAGGATAACCTTTTGTTCTGTGCAAGGTTGAATTAGATCTTCAGTAAATTTGTTAATCTCATCTTCTCTGATATTCACGATCCTTTTATCAAAGAGACTTTTACTGTGATATTTCTGGCTGGGTGGTAGGGAAAGTGATTCGTCTTTCTTACTTATTTTTGCTATTTTTATGGCTTTCTCTATAATATCTCTTTCTAACTTGGTAGAATAGCAGAATCCAAGCTTTTTATCTACTATAACCCTTATTCCATATCCTTCAGATATATTTTCTATGTATGAATCTATTTTTCCATTTTTTATGTTAATTTCAGTATCTTTATCTCTAGAATAAAAAATTTCAGCTTCGTTTGCAGTTTTTTCTAGAATTTTAAGAGCTTTTTCTATATCCATTAATCCCACCCACAGTCGCTATTGTTCTTATGTGCGGTCCTCCATCTCCCACGGGGACATATTGTCCGGCCTTTCCACAAAAACCTATGTGGATTTCAAAATCATCAGCCACCCCATCTATGTTCCTAAGAATTTCGAGGGTACTACCAGATAGAGCAACATCCCTTATCTGTTGTTTAATTTCTCCTCTCTCTATTATATAGCCTTCTTCTGCGCTAAATTGAAATACCCCTCTAGCTGTGTCAACTTCTCCGCCCTTAGAACCTTTTAAATAGACCCCAAAATTTATATCTTCGATAAGTTCTTCAAAAGAAAAATTTTTAGGAGCTAGGTATGTGTTGCTCATTCTCGGTATGGGGATACAATCATAACTTTGAGCCCTTGCATTGCCTTTAGGTATAGATTTTAAAGCTCCAGCGGTTTCTCTTGAGTGTAAAAATTCTTTTAAAATACCATTTTCAATTATGATTTTCTTCTCAGCTTTAACCCCTTCATCATCGTAGAAGTAAAATCCAAAAGATTTTGGAATGGTTGGGTCATCATAAATTGTTACTAGAGGAGATGCGACTCTCTTATTGAGCATATCTTCTAAGATAGATTCCTTCTGGAGGACATGGTCTGCTTCTACTGCATGACCTAAGGCTTCATGAATGAATACTCCAGTGAGTTTTGGATCTAGGATCACCCTAAATTTCCCTATAGGGGGGGATTTTGCAGATAGTAGCCGTACGGCTCTTTCCTTTGCCTCTATGGCTTTTTCTCTAATTTTTTTAATGAGTTCAATTCCACCAACTCCACCCAGCCTTTCAGAGGCAACCTGGAGATAACCATTTTCTCTTGCAAATACGGTTACAGAGGCGAACGTTCTAAAGGTTTTGGTTTCTATTTTAGAACCTTCAGAGCTTAAGTATGAGGTTTTGATTATAGAGTCTCCATAGGAGAGAGAAGTACTCGATACTTTCTTTCCTTTTATTTCTTTTTCTATTTCTGTTAGAATTTCCTTGATTTCATCTAATTCTACATCGAGAGGATTTATCTTGGGTTTTATTTCAATCTTTTTTTTATATAAGTCAGTTTTTCCAAGTTTTATATCTTTTTCTCCACTTTTAGCAATTTTAAGAGCTTTTTCTGCAATTTCATATGCTTTTGATGCATTATTAGATGAAGCAAAACCCCAAATCTTATCTAAAACTCTGATACCTATTCCGTAGATTTTCCCCAGTGAAATTTCTTTGGTTTTACCATCCTCTATAATTATTCTTCTTGATATATGTTCACATACTCTTATATCTACAAATTTGGCTGGAAGAGATAAAATCTTTTCAAATTCCATGTTCTTGTTTCTTGGGAAGGGGCTTGTTTAAGCTGGCTGGTAAGGATAGCAAATCTTTTATTCTTTCAATAATATTTTCTCTATCTTTTCCGAATGAAAGGGCATGCTCTAGGGCTTCTGAAAGTGTTTTGACAGGAATTATCTCTATATCTAAGTTTTTATCAACCATTACATCTTTATAATTACCAAAGGGTATTATCACTTTTTTTATCCCCGCCTTTGCAGCAGCTTCTATCTTTTCGTTTATTCCGCCCACCGGCAATACATCCCCCCTTACACTCAAACTACCAGTCATTGCCACACTTTGGTTGACGGGTATCCTTTCTAATGCAGAGATAACAGCGGTGGCTACAGAAATACTCGCACTATCCCCTTCTACTCCCTCATATGTCTGAAGAAATTGAATGTGAACATCATAGTTGGATATGTCTCTGCCCGTATGTTTTTTGATTAAGGCGCTGACATTCTGGATAGCTTCTCGAGCTATTGTTCTTAGCTTTCCAGTAGCTATTATTTTTCCTTCACTTCTGCTCTGAGCTGGGGCTATCTCTGCTACTATAGGAAGAATAACTCCACTATCGCCTATAACAGCAAGCCCGTTTACCCTACCTATTTCTTCTCCCTCCACTACGTAAACTTCATAGTCCTTTCTTAGATTGATATATCTATCTGCTATCTGTTGCTCTAGACTCCTAGCAATGCGTTTGGCTTTAATTACATGTTCTGCTTCTACATACTCAGCCCCCTCACTCTTGGCTACATCTCCGGCAGCCCTTACTAGTCCCCCTAGTCCCCGAAGTTTGAGGGTAAGTTTTCCTTTTCTGCCAGCTCTTCTTCTAGCTTCCTTTATTATTTCAATCACGGCATCTCTTGTAAAGTGGGGGATTTTTCCATCCTTAATAACCTCTTGGGCAACGAATTGGACAAGCTTATTTCGATTTTCAATAGTATCGTCCATCATATCATTCATATACACTTCATATCCATATCCCCTTATTCTAGACCTCAATGCTGGATGCATTTGCCTTAAAGCCTCTAAATTTCCTGCAGCAATCAATATAAAATCGCAAGGAACGGGGTCTGTTTTTACCATGGCTCCGCTTGACCTTTCGCTCTGTCCAGTTATTGAAAATTTTTTTTCTTGCATTGCGGTCAGTAGTTTTTGTTGCGATTCTACCGTTAGAGTGGATATCTCATCTATAAAGAGCACACCCTTGTGTGCTTTATGGATTGCACCAGCTTCAACGAGCTCATGTGGAGGGGTCTCTAGACCACCGCTTTGGAATGGGTCATGCCTAACATCCCCGAGGAGAGCCCCCGCATGAGCTCCCGTCGCGTCGACGAATGGGGCTTTTTTCTTTCCAGAATTGTTGACAAGCAATTTTGGCACTTGAGTCTCATCTTTTACTTTAATATATTGGCGTCCCATCAACAAAAAGACAGCGGCAATAATTCCACCAAACAAGACCATAGGTTGAGCCAATACTATTGAATAATAAAGGACGAGGACAACTATTGCAAAGAACAGCAATTTGAACATCGTATTTAGAGGAGCTTCGCTTTGTTTTTTCTTTTCTTTATATTTCTTTACAATTTTTTCTCCTTCTCCAGCCCTAACAACCTTTATTTTTGGATTATTTCTATCCTCTGGGTTTGGGAAGACCAATATATCTTCAAGTTCTTCAACGGGCAAGAGCTCTGCCATTGCCATACCTAGCATGCTTTTACCCGTTCCCGGCTCCCCTATCAATAGGACATTCCTTTTTTGTTTTGCAGCTTTTTTGATGACCTCTACTGCATGGTCTTGTCCTATGACTTGGTCTATTAAACGTTCTGGTACACTAATTTCTTCAGTTGTTTTAAAATCCATGATGTCCATTTGGTAAATAATTTTAAGTTTCAAGTTTATATACCTTTAGTAGGGTTTAGTGCAAGTTAATGCGAGGAGAGGATAGATATGGGGATAGTGTTTGCAGGCTCTACGTGTGAAATTCTTGCAAGGGAGGTAGCAGAGGATTTAAATTATGAGCTGGGAAAGCTCATAATTAGAAGATTTCCAGATGGAGAACTGTATCTCAGAATTTTGAGCGAGGTTGAGGGGAAGAAGTGTGTAGTAATTCAAAGCATAAGCAAGCCGCAAGATTCAAATTTTTTTGAACTTTTAGCTCTACAAGATACCCTCAGGGATATGGGTGCAAAGGAAATAGTAACTGTAGTACCATATTATGGATATGGGAGACAAGATAAAAGATTTAAGGAGGGCGAATGCCTCTCTGCTAAGATGATTGCTGAACATATTCAACTCAGAAGTAATAAGTTCTACACTATAAACATCCATGAGGAGAAAATATTAGATTTCTTTGAAATTCCCGCCAAGAATCTTGAAGCAGCACCATTACTTGGAGATTATTTTAAGACTTATGAATTGAACTCTCCAGTAGTTTTGGCTCCCGATGAGGGAGCAATAACTCTAGCAGAGGGGGTATCTAAAGTTATTAATTGCGATTTTGATTATTTAGAGAAAAAAAGATTGGCTCCAGGTAAAGTTGAGATAAGACCAAAAAAATTAGACGTGAAGAATAGAGAAATCATAATAGTCGATGATATGATTGATTCTGGAGGAACGATGATCGAAGCAATTAGAATGATAAAACAGCAAGGTGCAAAAAACATTTTTGTCGCCTGTGTGCATCCCGTACTTACGGGAAATGTGATAACACAACTTTTTACCTATGCCTTAGATGTAGTTGCCACAAATACGATACCTTCCCAAATAAGTTTTATTACAGTTTCTCCTTTAATCTCCCATGCATTGAAATGAGATTTTTTTTCTATCTTTCAGGAGAGCATCCCACTCTCCCACGGGCAGAGATATTTGCATGCTTAGAGAGCGCAAATATTACATATAGAAACGTATTCTCATTAGACCAAGTTGTAGTGGTGGATATTCCAAAAATTAATGGGGTGATTCAAAGACTCGCTTTAACTCACAAAATTTGCGAGTTTATTTTCATGTGTAGTTGTAATGAAGAAGAGATAATAGAGGAAGTAAATAAAGAAGATTTTCCAGATAAAACTTATGCTGTGAGAATTTTGAGAATAAAAAATTATTTTAGAAATATTTCAACTTTAAAGCTTGAAAAAAAAATAGGAAAAATAATACACGAAAAAACAAGAGCAAAAGTAAATTTAAATAATCCAGAAGTTGTGTATTTTGGAATAATCTCTGAGAAATTTGTTTTTGGAAAGGTTTTACACGAAATAAATAGATATCAGTATGAAAAAAGGAAGCCCCACCTAAGACCGTTTT
>CAZSVW010000046.1:0-8670 GCA_964610485.1 Candidatus Hydrothermarchaeota archaeon
GCTTTCCATTCGGCCAACACATCTGCAGCTCTTTCTGTCTTTTCAATTATCACCATCCCTTCTTTGTCTATCTCAATCTTAACACCCAATCTCTCCTCTATCTCTTTCTTAACCCATCCATCCTTTCCTATCAATACCCCTATCCTCTCTTTTGGTATCCTTATATACTCCATCCCACCACTTTCCTAACTGCCTCTTTCATATCCTTCTTAAAAAACTTGCAGATATTTCTAATATCTCTTACTAAAAATTCATTCGCAAGTGGGTGGCTGGTTGGTACCGCTTGTGAAAAGTCTATCAAAATTGGTTCTTTTTCTGAAATCAAAATATTATATTCACTCAAATCTGCATGGACAAGCCTTGCCTTATGATACAGTTTTCTTATATACTCCAATATAGTAGAGTATATCCTATCTGATTCTCTTTTCTCCAACTTATAATGCTTCAACATCGGAGCTGGTGATGAGTTAGAACCTATGAATTCCATAATCAGAATATTGCTCCTATAAGCTATTGGTTTAGGCGCTTTAATTCCGCTTTCCACAGCAAGTTTTAGATTCTTAAACTCTTTTTGTACCCATAAATTTATCATTTCTCTTCTACTCTTTCTCAATTTCTGGAATCTATAATCCCCCTCAATATAGGGGAGAATATTCTTAAAATCATATGCCCAAACTTTATGAATCTTCACTGCAAGGTTCTCTTCATCTTTCTTTCCTAAAAAAACTGCAGATTCCTTTCCTGTTTTTATTACTCCATACAATAGATCTATGTAACCCTTATTTGCAAGCTCATAAAGAGCAAGCAAGGTAAACCTATCAAAAACTTTTTCTTCTATCTTTATTCTTTCTTTTATCTTCTTCTTTCTAAATCTTTCTAATTTCCTCTCCAACTCTTCGAACTTCATTCTCAATTAGCCTCACTATCCTTTTACTTGGAAGGAGGGGTCTGGCAAGCTTATATTTATGTTCTTCCCCCAGTATTTTTTCTAGTTTTTTTAACGTCTCGCCTTTCGCAAGAAAAAATGGCAAAATCAAATCTGCACTTTTAGCTTTTTTATAAAAATCTTCTGTCGCTTTTTTCCTTATTTCATCTGGAGAATCGTCTCTAATAGTTGAAATATCTATCTTTTTAAATCCTAATTTTTTTAAAAATATTGATATATCTTCAATTTTTTGAATTAGAAGCTCATTATCTTCATCATCTATTGAACCATGGGCTACAATCAGTATGTTGGCACACTCCCCACATTTCTCAAAAGCTCTTTGGGCTAGAACTTTAGCAACTTCTTCATTGCATAACGGAAAATCTTCTGAGTAGAATATTATGCTTTCCCTATCACCGAGGATTCTCTTTATTTTTTGTATAAATTTAGAGCGAGAAATAAAAAGAGGAAATACAAAAATTTTTTCAGCTTTTTCTTCCATTAATGATACGATATCTCCTACCTCATCCAGCTCATCGCTAAAGACTATTCTAGTAGGGAATAACCTCTCTAACGATTTAAGAGATTCACGCACCTGTTTTTTCCATGCCTCATTCCCCCCATGAGCAAAAATTAGCAATGCTATACTCATAATAGCCCTTGTCTAACAAGCCTATCTACTTGCGTTTTAGTGTATCTCCACACTACATCCCCACGCTTATCACTTTGGACATCCCATGGTTTCACTATCACAACATCGCCTTCTTTTATCCATACTCTTCTCTTTATTTTTCCTGGAATTCTGCACAACCTAACTTTACTATCTTTACATTTAACGAGCATTCTACTTGCTCCCAACATTTGCTCCACTATACCCAATACTTCATTATCTGCGGGCAGTCTTAGCCTTCTAAGTGCTTCTTCCTCCTCCAAATTATCCCTCCTTTATCCTTTCTCTTGCTTCTGACAATATCTCAATTAAGTAATTTGCCGCACTCTCTTTTAAATCTTGAGGATGGATTTCATTTTTAAGATAAGCTTTCTCTAAATCCTCATAACTTTCAAATGTAAGGTTTCCCCCGTATTTCTTAGGTCTAGTAATAGTAACGTTTGAGAATTTTTTAAATATGTGATATTTGTATATCTCCATTACCGGATTTTTTTCTATACTGGCAGCTGGACAATAAGCTTTTCTGAGTTTTTTTCTTATTACCCTTGGTTCATCATCTATCGCAATAAAATTCTCTTTACTTGATGACATCTTTTCATCTCCGTCCAATCCATGAAGTAGTGGGAGGTGGATGCAAACTGGAGGGGAATAACCTATCTTTGGGAGATTATCCCTAGCAAGCATGTGAATTTTACGTTGATCCATTCCCCCCATTGCCACATCTACGTTCAGTGTAACTATGTCTATAACTTGCATTAAAGGATACAGCACCCTTGCCACTTTTGGATTCTCCTCCTTCCTCCCTATCATATCCATACTTCTTTTAGCTCTGAGTAATGTAGTTTGGAGTGCTAGCTTTTGCACATTTAAAAAATACTCCCCACTCAATTGTATCTCAGAGCCATAAACAAACTCGGTATTCTCTTCGCTCAGTCCCAATGCTATGAAACATCTCCTATTATACTCAGCAATTTCTCTAATTTTATCTAAGCTACCCTTACCATTTAGATAGGCATGCAAATCGGCAAGTAATACCACAACATTAAAACCCAAACTCTGCATCTCTGCAAGTTTACCTACAGAAAGGGCATGACCCAGATGAATCTTACCACTTGGCTCATATCCCACATATACCCGTGGATTCTTCTTTTTAATTACTTGCTTTAGTTCTTCTTCCGTTATTATCTCCTCAACACCATTCTTTATCTTGCTAATTTTTTCTTCTAGCTCCAACTTTTCTCCTCCTTACTTTTTTTGATGTTTCATCAAAATTCATCCTTACTGATGCTGTTATCCTATACAAAGATTTTCCATCCTTACTTCTCCCAACTAAGGATGGTGAAAAAATAACTTTAGCATGATACTTGTTTTTAAAAATTTTTGCAATTTTCTTTGTTACCTTACGTGAACTCAGATAAAAATCTAGCCCTCTTTTGTGTTTTTTTATTTTGGAGATGAAAGCGTTTTGTAAGTTTTTTTCCACTACGGAGTATACTTGTTCTTCGTCATATTTTCCCCTTATCTGAAGAATACCCTCATAATATCCCCCAGCCATCCTAGCACAATCCAAGCATTGTTCGAACTTAGATTTTACCTCTATATTTTCATATGTCTCATATACGATGCCCCTAAAATTAAATTTAAATTTGACTTTGAGGGTTAATTTACCTTCATTCTCCATAAAATTCAACACATCATATTTCTCTATATTGTACCCTTTTAGAGATAATCTATTTATAGCTTCACTGGCTAGGATATCGGGGAGATAATCATTCACTACTACCCATTTTCCTTTTGAATAGACCCTCAAACACCTCTTGCATACTCTAATTTCGATTTTTTTTGGTATTTCTGGCTTTTTTTCTTTAATATAACACGAATAACACCTATTATCTATCAATCTGTCAGTAATTTTTCCACATATACAACAAAACCTACTACTAGTCATAATATCGCCATCTGTGCATGTGGGATATTTTGAATTTTAAGTACATTTTCTCTTTTAACGATGCCAAGCTCTATTGCAAGAGAAATTATATTTTCCCCTACCAAGTTCGCTATTGTGGCCATCTTAAGGAGCTTTGATGCTTCCTCTCTATCTACTATGTTCCCTCCATAAAATTCTCTTTTAACTTCTAGAAGAAGTTTTTCTTCTTCAAATCTTTTACCTAGAAGGTTTTTATCACATATTGCAACTAAAGTTTCCCCCTCGATATGATAAACTTTGGCATAAAACATCTCAAACCTTTTTAAATCTTCCAATTTTAGGTTCGTATATTTCTCCCTCTTGCATCAACTCATTTAACACACTTTCAAGCTTTTCCTCAGAAAATCCGCTCTTTTCTAGTAGAGATATATACTTAACTCCTTGTCCGTCGTCTAATTCTTCTATCAGATTTAATATTATGAATTTTGGACTTTCTTCTATTGTTTCTTCTTGAATTTCTATTTCTCCCTCTCTTTTATTTTCTTTCACACTTTCTCTATATTTAAGGAAAAGTTCGAGTTTTCTAACTAATTCCCAGTTTGGATCCTCTATAGTTGCTATGCATTCAGCAGTTATGTACTTCTCCCCATTGTACTCTTTTACCTTACCAACCACATCCACTATGTCCCCCTCTTCTATCTTTTTGATCAGCTTAACTTCATTCCTAAAAGCCTTCACAGAAATTGTATCACTCCCATCATCTATGGTGATACTGCCATATTTCTCATCCTCACTTATGTATTTTGCAACCACGGTCCCCATTATTCTTGCACGCGATATTTTCTCTCCTCTAGGAGTAAGTACATAATTTGGACCCCCCCTCTCACTTGCCCTAATGTATTGCCCCTCTTGGATATCGTATATCCTAACTTTAATAGCTGTGCTTCTTTCCATGCCTTTCATACCACCTTGTAGTGTTCATGCCTTGGCTCATAAATACTTCCATCCCGCTTAAGTTTCTGCAAGAGTTCTTCCACATTATCCCTAGATATTCCTTGCTCAGAAGCCATTTGTATAATTTCTGTTTTTTTGGCTGTACCGTGAAGTTCCTCTAACTCTTTAATTATATCTATTAAAATTTTTATTTTCTCTCTCTGTGACTTGGTTACCCCAAGCATTATCTTGTCTATGTCAACCTTCCCCGTTTCTAGGTCGAGTCCTGCCTGTTTCAACGAGAGTTTAACCAATCTAATTGCTCTCTCAACGTCTTCTTCACTTACTACTTCGCTCAATCTTACTCTTGCAGAAGCTCTTGCAAGCCTAATAATAGCCCAAAGCTGTCTTGCTGTGAGAGGTATGGGAACATCTTCCGCTCTCTGCGCAGCTTCCCTCATTTCAACGTAGAAACTCTCTATTTTTTTCCTAGCTTCTTCTCCAAGTTTTGGGAATATCTTCTGTCTAGCATAGGCTATATATTTTCTAAGGAAATCTGGAGGTACTGGAGGAGTGATACTTTCAGGAGAAATCACTGTATCGAGTATGTGCCTTGCCACCTCCCTTGTTTCGCTGAGTTCGTCTTTTACAAAGAAAATCAAATCAAACCTAGAGAGTATGGTAGGAGGCAAATTTATCTGCTCAGAAATAGCCTTATATTCATCAAATCTCCCGAATTTCGGATTTGCTGCAGCTAGAATAGAGCATCTTGCCCTGAATGTTGCCAATATACCTGCTTTTGCTATACTTACAGTCTGCTGTTCCATTGCTTCATGCATTGCTGCTCTATCGCTGGATTCCATTTTATCAAATTCATCTATACACGCTATCCCTTTATCTGCAAGCACCAGTGCCCCTGCTTCCAAACTCCATCCCCCCTCACCGAACTCATCTTTTATCGCGGCTGCCGTCAGCCCCGCAGTTGAAGTCCCTTTACCTGAAGTATAGATTCCTCTCGGAGCCAATTCTTTAGCTACATACTGTAAAATTTCACTTTTACCCGTAGCTGGCTCACCTATAATGATTATATGGGAATCCCCCCTTATTCTACCACCATCAGGCAACTCCAAAGGCGGTGCAGAAAAAAGTTGATACATTATAGCTTCCTTTATATCTCTGTAGCCATATATATGGGGGGCTATAGAATCCCTAATCTTATCATATATCTTTGGGTCTTTAGAAAACTCTATTATTTTCTTTTCATCTTCTTTGGTAATTGTTATCTCCTCAAAATCCAACTCAACGGGCTTATAAGAATTCGCTTCAAGAAAAATATCAAAAACTCTAGTTTTCTTGTTTCTTTTTGCCCTTAATATCCCCACTATTTCTATTCTATCACCTGGGAAAATTTTTCCAGTCAAATCGTCTTCCAAGTATACTGTCAGCTGCTGAGGATGCTCTCCTCCCCTTAAATCTTCTAGAGATTCCTGAATTAGAATTTTCTGAGAGTCAACAAATGTGGACTCTTCTAATAGGAGACTAAAAGGACCCTTTCTTTCACATGAATCGCACATATACGGTTGTCTCAGTTTCTCCCCATCTTGAGGTATTCTCATTATATTCCCACATACCCTACACTCAAATGCCCCAACTACAAGCTTTGGTCTGACATCTGTCGATTTCCTAACAATTCCCTCTACCCCGATTAGTTTTCCCACATCCTCGCTCCTCAGGTCTCTTATTAGGTATTTATATGCAGAAGGCAAATTTTGAAATCTCACATTTATATTGATAGAAGGTAGGTCTATAGGAAGCTCTAAATTCCTTATAGCCTTCTCCGCAGATTTTATCGTCTCATCTGGGTTTCTAATAAGTTCTTCTGCCAGAGAAAAATCATAACCATCCAAAATATCAAAATCCACAACCAAACTCCTTTCTTGAGGATATCCCCTAACAATCCGTAGTATATCCCTGTAGTAGTAGCTTCTGAAGAACTTCTCAAATTTTTCTTCAAGGGTCAGTACCTCAACTACCATATACGCCCACCCATTATACAACTTGTTTTAAAAGCTTACCAACTTTTCGAAGATTGCCGCTTATCTTCTTGTGAGCATTTGTGGTCTGTATAATCAGAGGAAATAAAGGTATATCGCAAGAGCGTGGGAAAAGTTTTTTCTCTAAAGATTGTAGACCTCTTCTATATACTCCCCATGAATTTTAAATAATTCATCCTCGTCCATCAGACCATTTTCAACTAAATACCTGCTTACCTTTGGAATATTGGCGGGTGAAACAACAGCACCTGGCCTGCTCAGGTCATCCAAATAATCACTCTCCATGAGAAATCTCTTTCCGTACTTTAAAGCTTTGACTATATTGCTTCTGGATGAAATCAAAGATGGGAATACCCCTAATTTTTCACATTCCTTAACGAGCGAAACCGGAGAAAAGTGTTTTATAATCCTTTTAGGACTTAAACCAACTTTTTTAGCTATTTTTACTATCTCTTCTAATTTTGTTGGCGTCAAACTTTCAGTATGGAGCTGAACTGCACAGTCTATTTCCTTAGCTCTTTCAAAAATATAGGTTAGTAGCTTATGGCATATTTCTATTATTTCATTTTCAACTTCAAAATGAGGTCTACCCACCTCCCCCAGAGCTATTGCCTTCCCTTCCTCAATAAGTTTAATAGCTTTGTCTATTCCTCTAGTACAAATATCCAAAGTTTTACTCTCGTATTCAGAGTAAAGCTCAACTACCTCAACTGGATGAACACCAACCACCACGTATACTTCCAAGCCCGTGTTTTCCCTTACTTTTTCAGCAAGTTTAATTGTGAACTCATATAATTCATCAAAATTTCTAGCCTTAACATCCTTTCTCATCTTGTTCACGAGGAAAATTCTTTTTAATCCTGATTTCTCAAATTTCTTTGCAGCATTAACTCCTTCACCTTTGAAAGGATCCAAATGTAAATGATTATCGGTGTACGGCAACATACTTGCTACTACACCTTGCATTTATAGATTTATCCTCCTCAATTCCCAAAACTCTATAAATTTCACAAATGTCAACTTCTGTTCCAACACATCCTGATTTAAGTAGCGGTACTCCCTGAACCGCTATCCCCTTCTTTGAAAGCTCGTGCATTGCCCAGTATAGCTCTCCAGGACAAGCTACACCAAACGCAGCCTTTGGTCTGGTACTTTGTACTATCCTATATACAAAGCTACTTCCTGGTACTATAAAAAATTTAGACCCTTGAGCTTCTATTTTTCGTTTCATTTCTGCAATAATACATAGCCCACATTCCCTACAGATAATTCCCCTATTTGGGTCTAATCTGGCGGGGCATTTTGGATTTCTTAAGCACTGGGGTAAAACAACTATCCTCTGCTCTGGTGGTATCCTAGAAAATTTGCTTTTTTCCACATGATTTTTAAGTTCTACTCCTATCCTATCAATTGTCTCTTCCTTCATTCCAAACTTCGATGCAATCCTCTTTATTTGAAAGTAAAAAGTATCTAAAATAAAAAGAAGCACCCTAGGGATTATTAATTTGTTCCTTCTTACAGCCAAACTACCCAGCAGGATAAAAAAGAGGGCCAATATATTTATTATAATAAATAATGAAACTACAACTTTGCCGACCAACTCATAGAATAACATGATTTTAAATACTCTATTTGGTTTATATAAAACTCATGGTATCAAAATATGATGTGAAAGATACAAAACTTGCGGAAAGAGGAAAGCTCAAAATAGAATGGTCAAGCTACGAAATGCCCGTACTTACGCTGATAAAGGATAGATTTTCGAAAGAAAAGCCCTTAGACGGAATAAAAATCGCAGCTTGTTTACATGTCACAAGCGAAACTGCTAACCTTCTTATTGCTCTAAAGGAAGGAGGAGCAAAAATAGCACTCTGCGCTTCAAACCCTTTAAGCACTCAAGATGAAGTCGCTGCAGCGTTAGTAAAGTATTACGAAATACCTGTCTTCGCTATTAGAGGGGAAGATAGAGAGACCTATTACGAGCACATTCACAGAGCTTTAGACTTAAATCCGCATATCACTCTAGATGATGGAGGGGATTTGGTTTCCACTGTTCATTCAAGTAGAAGAGAGCTTTTAGATAAAATAATAGGTGGTACAGAAGAAACCACCACGGGTGTAATAAGATTTAGGAGTATGGAGAGGGATGGAGTATTAAAAT
>CAZSVW010000047.1:0-8665 GCA_964610485.1 Candidatus Hydrothermarchaeota archaeon
TTTAGCACCGCTCCGAGTACCTTGCACCCAAGCTTTTCCCCAATTATCTTGGTCTTAAGAGCGTCGGAAAGGGAAGAAATATCTGGATTAACTACGAGAAGTAATTCCTCTCCTGCAGAGATAGCAGAAAGTGCATCTTTTCCTAAGCCAGCAGGTGCATCTATGAGTAGGATCTCGGCAGAATAAAAGAGTTCGGAAAGTACGTCTTTGAGTTTTTCTGGGTCAACTCCTTTTAGAGTTTCGAGATTTATTCCAGCAGGAACAACCCTAACTCCGCCGGGTCCTTCATAAGTCACATCTCTTATACTTGCATATCCTTTCAAAACATCATGGAGGGTAAGCTCTTTTCCTTCCATTCCTAAAACAAGTTCTAGATTAGCCATTTCAATGTCTGCATCGAGGATTATCACTTCTCTCCCAAGCTGAACTAATGCCACTCCCAAATTGGCTGTTATGGTAGTTTTTCCCGTTCCTCCTTTTCCAGAAGCTATCGTGATTACCCGGGACATTCTCTGTTTTGTCCTTTTAAAATAAGTTGCTTATAAAGCTTACCCGGGTACTTTTTAATTCTCAACAAATATTCCGTATTTTTCCGCAATTTCTATAAATACATCTGATAAATATTTTATTTGTTTCCATGTAAGCCCATATGTATTTAATTTCCAAATTTTTGTAGATCCAGGAAAAATACCAACGATCCCTCTCTTTTTTAGTTCATCCGTTAAGAAATATCCTTTCCTTTTATGATTGTTTGCAATTTTGTCAAAGCTTTTTCTCGTGTCTACTCTAGTCAAGGTGTGTTTCCTTGGCATCTCACTCAGTATTTTATTTCCTTCGATTTTAAGGAAGTTTTTCGTAAAGTAGTTTATCTTATCTATTTCTTCATCCCATTTTTTCACCCTCTCTTTTACTTCTGGAAAGGAAGCGAGGAGTCCTATCAGCGGTGCTCCCATCACCGTACATCCAAGTAGCTCTACCTCTTTAATGCCAAATTTTCTTCCAGTGATATCTCCCTCAATTTTTGGACTTCTCAGTATGAGCTTTGAGAACTCTTCATTTGTTGCAAGTATCCCAACTGGCGATGGAGCAGCCATTGATTTATGCCCAGAACCAACTATGAAGTCAGCTCCTATCTCTTTTCCATTTATAGGCATGATACCAACGGTATATGCACCATTTAGAAGAAAGGGAATATCGTATTCATGACAAACTTTCGCTATTTCTCTAACTGGATGTAGATTCCCAAATTGATAATCAACATGATGTATGGCAACAAGTTTGGGGAGGGTGCCTTCTTTTTCCTTTGTTTCTTCTATTTTTTCAGCTACTGCATCTGGTGTTATGATATTTTTTTCATTAGTAGGTATCTCTTTCCATCTCCCTTTTGAGGCTTCTATTGCCAGACATAGGGAGTAATGAGAAAGGGAAGAGACGAGGACTATATCTCCTTTGTTGAGAAGCGCATTCATAACGGTCCTAAATCCATCTCTTGCTCCCCTGACTATCCTTACTGTTTCCATCCCTATAAATTCTGCCAATTCTTGGATGAAATCCGCTATATTTGGTTTTTTGATGTAGTCTAATCTAAAAGGAGAAAAACAGTAGTCACACAGGGAATAGCCATCTCCATAAACTATGAGCGCTTTTCTGGCTTCTAATGTGAGTACTCCACCCCTTTGGATGGGATCAATATTTATGTACTCTTCCTCCCTAACCCTCGGTGGAAGGTTTTTGAGCATTTAACCATTCCTCTATATCTCTAACGGCTTTTTTTAATTTTTTCAGAGCTTTCTCTACAATTTCTATTTCATTTTTTTCAAGTTCGTGGGTAGGTGCAGTTTTTCTGAGTACCTCTCTGATTTCTTCTAATGCGAACATGCCAGCAAATACGCTTTGGGTTTCTTTTTTCATATCGATAATTTAAGTTCTAAAAAATTATTTTTATACTTTTTTGATATTTCAATATCTTTTGAGATGATAGGAATTGGTCTTATGATGAACTCATAGGATACGACAATACCGCTGTTGTTTTTTGTATCCTATGAGTTTCCCCTCCCCCCATGATTTCCCTCTTTTTTCTAATATTAAAAAAATGAAGTTTGAGGAATTGGTTAAGGAAGCTGAAAAAATTCGAAAAATAAAGAGTAAAAATGATAAGATAAAAGCTCTGGCAAATATACTTAAACAGCTTAGAAGAGAGGAAATAAGACCTTGTATATCCTTTCTTTTGGGACATTTTCCACCCTTGAATATTGGAATAGGATCATTAAAAAAAGTTAAACCGTATCAGAGATCTTTATCAGAACAAAAGCCGACAGCCGAAGAGCTATATACAGAGCTAATAGAAATTTCTAAGAGAAGCGATTACAGCAAAAGAAAAAGAATGTTGGAAGCTATTTTATCAAAATTAAGCGATAATGAGCGTAAGTTTTTTATTTCAAGTTTACTCAGAGAGGTCAGAATAGGAGTGGATGAAGGCTTAATGCTCGAAGCGATTTGTAGGGCAACGGGAGCATACAATGAGGTTAGAAGGGCATATATGTTTAGTGACATAATAGAAGTGGCAGAACTGGCTTTGTCGGATCCTAAAAAACTTATAAAAAAAGACATATCCCCTCTTTCTCCAGTTAGACCTATGTTAGCTGTAGATGGGAGCTTAGATGAAGTTTTAAAAAGGAAAGTAGCACTGGAATACAAATATGATGGGATGAGAGTACAAGTTCACAAAAAAGGTGATAAAATAAGGATATTTTCGAGGAGATTAAAGGATATTTCTGAATTTTTTCCAGAAATAGTAGAAATGGCAAGTAAATTTAATGGAGATTTTATATTGGAAGGAGAGATTATAGCTTTTAAAGGAGCTCCACTCCCTTTCCAATTTTTAATGAGAAGATTTAGAAGATCGCACGAGAAGCATAAGTTTTATGAGGAGATCCCTGTTAGAATATTTTTCTTTGACGTTTTATATTTCAATAGGAGTATTATAAATGAAAGTTATGAGAAAAGGTGGAAAGTATTGGAAAAAATTGTGGAGAAGGATAACTTAGCTAAGAGGATAATACCAACTACGATGGATGAGGCGAGAGAGTTTCTTCAGAGGGCAATAGAAGAGGGATACGAGGGCGTAATGGCGAAGGATTTGAAAAGCAAATATAACCCAGGAAAACGTGATAGAGCTTGGTTTAAGATAAAGCCATATATCACTCTGGATCTCGTGATAATTGCCGCCGAATGGGGTCACGGTAGAAGAGAGGGTTGGCTGAGTAATTATCATCTCGCTGCAAGAGATAGGACGGGATATACAATGGTCGGAAAGACATTCAAAGGTTTGACGGATGAGGAATTTGAATATCTTACTAAAAAGCTTTTGAGTTTAAAGATAAAAGAAAAGGGGAATGTGGTATACGTAAACCCGAAAATAGTAGTTGAAGTAGCTTTCAATGAAATTCAAAAGAGTAAACAATATAGCTCAGGTTTTGCCCTCAGATTTGCGAGAATAATTCGAATAAGAGAAGATAAATCGGCTGAAGAAGCAGATACGCTTGAAAAGGTAAAGGAGATATATTTAAAAAAGTATAGAGGTGAGATACATGGCGATGCCTCTTAATGAGAGGGTAATTAAAATCATAGACGAGTTATTGAAAAAAGAGGAGGAGTATGGTATATCCCATTTAAAAATAGGGGAAGCAAATATCATAGATTGTGGAGTAAAGTCGCAAGGAAGCGTAAAGGCGGGAGAACTATTCTCGAAGGTATGTCTTGGAGGAAAAGGCGAAGTAAAAGTTAGAATTGGGGAATATGCCGGATTCTTTTTACCTTTTGTGGAGGTTGTTACAGATTCTCCGATTTTTTGTTTCATGTGCCAGAAAGCGGATTGGAACATTGGAATAGGCATGGCATCTGGTCCTGGAAAATTGCTTAAAGATAAAAAGGAAAAAGCAGAGAAAGCTGTAGTGACGATTGAAACCAACGAGTATCCTTCTGAGGAGACAGTTGAAGAAATTTCTAGGTGTTGCAATGTAGAGAAGAAAGACCTATATATCCTCTTGGCGAGAACTTCATCTATAGTTGGGAGAATACAAATAGCTGCTAGGAGCGTGGAAACAGCTCTATACAAGCTAGAGCACATTGGAGAAGATATAAAGGTGATAAACTATGCATGGGGAGTTTGTCCTGTAGCCCCTCTCCTGGGAGATGATTTGACTATGCTGGGCATAACTAATGATCTGATGATATATACTTCGAGAGTCTTTTTGAGCTCATCTAAAAGTTTGGATGTGGAGAGAATTCCTTCAAGCTCTTCTACCTACTATGGCAAAAGTTTTTTGGAGATTTTAAAGGAGGTAGATTTTGACTTTTATAAGGTTCCTCAAGATATTTTCGCTCCAGCAGAGGTATGGATAAATGATGAGGAAAAAAGAAAGATGGTTGTAGCAGGAAAAGTGGATGTGGAAAAACTGAGAAGTTTATTCATATCTCAAAGCTTCAACGGGATCTAATTTAGAGGCCTTGTAAGCGGGATATGCTCCAGATATTATTCCGACAAAAATAGAAAAAATGGAGGTTAGAGATACGAGCTTTATGTCGATGAGGGTTCTAAATGCTCCGCCTATATAGTACTGTCCGATTTTCTCTATTATCTTAGATATAAGATATCCAAAGCTTATTCCCATCCCTCCCCCTATTAGGCATAGCACACATGTTTCTAAAAGAAAGATCCCCAAAATCCATTTATTACTAGCCCCGGTGGCTTTCATTATACCTATTTCTCTAGTCCTCTCGAGCACATTCATCAGCATGGTGTTCATTATTATTATTCCTCCAACTATCAGCGATACCGATGCGATACCACCAAGAACGAAGGTTATTGTGCTCGTAACTTGGCTAACTTGTTTGGCCATCTCTTCTGATGTTATAACCTCAAAGTCTTTTACTCTCCTAAATTTCTCTAAGCGGTCTTCTATCTTTTTAGCCACTTCTCTGACCATATCTTCACTCCTTGTCACTACTATTATCATATGGATTTCATTCTCTGCATTGAATAGCTTCTGTGCAGTTTTTAGGGGAAGATATATTGTTGCATCATCTCCTCTGTTTCCTATTTCCTCAAGTAAACCCACAACTCTGAACTTCTTTCCTTGAATTTCTATGGTATCACCTACCCTAATTTCATTCTCAAACTCGTCTTTCCATACCCTATATCCCAAAACTACCGCGTTAGTTTCATCATCTCTGAATATTCTCCCTTCTTTTACGGTATAAAAAGCCTGAAAAATGTCGTATCCTTTCCTCGTCCCTCCAGCTATATATATCTCCTTCTCTTCTCCTCTAAATTTCACCACAGCGCTTCTCATTAAGTAAGGTACAGCATTCTTTACTCCGGGTATGCGTTTTATTTCCTCTAGCTCTTTTACTGTAAATGGGACATACTCCTTAGGAGGGCCTCCCCCGAACATTGTAGCTCCTGCTGGAAGTATCGTTATTTTGTCACCTCCCATTTTTTCAAGCTGCTCTTTTATAGAGGCGTCCATTCCTTTTCCTATGGAAACCATTGCAATGATAACCGCAACACCGATTATCATTCCTAGCAATGTCAGGAAGGTTCTAATTTTTCTCTGCGAGAGGCTGTGAAATACAAATTTTATATATTCCTCCATTTTTCTAGCTCCTCAAAGCTTCAACGGGATCTAATTTAGAGGCCTTGTAAGCGGGATATGCTCCAGATATTATTCCGACAAAAATAGAAAAAATGGAGGTTAGAGATACGAGCTTTATGTCGATGAGGGTTCTAAATGCTCCGCCTATATAGTACTGTCCGATTTTCTCTATTATCTTAGATATAAGATATCCAAAGCTTATTCCCATCCCTCCCCCTATTAGGCATAGCACACATGTTTCTAAAAGAAAGATCCCCAAAATCCATTTATTACTAGCCCCGGTGGCTTTCATTATACCTATTTCTCTAGTCCTCTCGAGCACATTCATCAGCATGGTGTTAGCAATCCCTATAGCCCCAACTATCAGCGAAACCGATGCGATACCACCAAAGACCACCTTTATCACCATCAGAATCTTACCAACTTGTTGAACGATCTGCTTGGGAGTAAAAATTCTAAAATCTTCTTTTTTGTGTGCTCTTTTTAGGGTTTCTCTTATTCTCTCTGCTACCCTCTCTACCGAGTATCCTTCTTTTGTTCTGACGATTATCATCGTGACCTCATTTCCCATGCCGAAAAGCTCTCTAATTTGATCTATATCGGCATATATAGCTGAATCACTATCAGTATCTCCTGTTTTTTCAAATATTCCGACTACTTGGAATTTATTTCCCTTTATTTCTATGTTATTTCCGACATTTACTTTTCTTTCATAAAAATCATCATGTATCTTATATCCTATTGCTATTTTTGACCTATCCCCCTTTTTAAGCCACCTACCAACCAGTAGTTTGTATCCACTTGCTCCAGCGAATGTCCTTTTGGATTTTTCAGGCTCAAGAGCCCATATTGTTACGAGCTTTTCTTCTCCTTTGAATTTGGTTGGTGCCGCCACACTTACAAGCGGAGAAGAAACATCTACCCCAACAACCCTTTCTATTATCCGGGCATCTTCATCTGTTAGCGCCTTTCCCTTGGCTCCATAGGAGTATGTGGGAAAAACCAAAATTTTATCACTTCCCAATGTTTTAAGCTGTTCTTCTAGGGAGTGTTTCATTCCTTCCCCGATCGAAACCATCGCCACTATTGCAGCAATTCCGATGACAACACCTAGAAAGGTTAGAAAAGTTCTTGTTTTTTGATGGGAGAGATTCTTTACCGAAAGTTCAATATATTCCATCATATCAATTTTCCATCTCTTATCCTAATAATTCTCTCCGCTTCTTTTGCAAATATTTCATCGTGTGTAACAAGCACTATCGTTTTCCCCTCTTTGTTTAGTTTTTTTAAGATTTTCATTATTTCTTTCCCGCTTTTTGTGTCTAAATTTCCAGTAGGTTCGTCGGCTAGAATAATTTCGGGGTTATTCGCAAGTGCCCTGGCTATGCTAACTCTCTGCCTCTCTCCTCCCGAAAGTTCTGCGGGTTTATGCTTTATTCTGTCTCCTAATCCGACTAATTCTAGGAGTTTCTTCGCCCTACGTTCTCTCTCCCTTTTGTTAATACCGGCAAACCACATTGGCAGCTCAACATTTTCTAATGCGGTGAGTCTTGGGATTAAATTAAATTGTTGGAATACAAACCCTATTTTCTCCCTTCTTATCCTTGCGAGCTCATCATCACTTAACTCTGCAACGTTTTTTCCTTCTATGAGCACCTTCCCTTCAGTAGGTCTATCCAAACATCCAATTATATTCATAAGTGTGGTTTTGCCTGACCCAGATGGGCCCATTATTGAGATGAATTCTCCCTTTCTTATATCTAGGTCTATACCCCTCAGAGCAGGTACAAAGACCTTTCCAAGCCTATATACCTTAGTTACCCCTTTCAGTTCTACTATGTTCATCTTCTTCTCTTGAGATACCATCCTATACCTGATATAATGAGTATAATTGCAATTAAAGGATAATACGATCTCCTAGGTTTCTCTAAAATGACTAATTCGAAACTTTTTTCATCTGAATGTTCAATTCCACGCTCATCAATATAGTAAATCTTCATTTTGAAATTATAATTTCCAGGTTTAATATCTTCTTTGGCTTTCATTTCAAATATTGCTGTTCCTAGGTCATCTTTTTTTAATGAGCCAACGAACGAAGTTTTTTCTCCAACGAATTCACCTTCTGGTTCTATATATGCTCTTATGGCTTTTGCTTCCTGTTTTCCTATATTTTCAAGTTGTACAGAGAGGGTAAATGGTAGTCCTGGATACACTTTAGAGGGCGAAGTGGTTATTCCCGCTATTTCTATGTCAATTTCCCCTCTTTCTGAGATATATAAAGGAAAATTCTTTATTTCTTCTTTTTTGCCTTCTCCATCCTTAAATCTTATTATTAGGGTAAAGTTGTACTTTCCCGGATCTATCTTTTTTTCAGCCTTCAATGCGAATTCTGCTACCTTGGTAGAGTCTCTGTTTATGGTTCCTAAATAGGCTATGTTGTCTCCAGAAAAATATTGAGGAAGTGATAATATTAAAGACACTTCTTTTGCATCTCCTTTTCCGATATTCCCCATTTCTATGGTCAGTGTGAATTCATCACCAGGGTATACCCTTGAGGGAGAGGTGTTTATTCCAGTAATTGTGAGTTGTGCCTTTGGTATCACATTTATCCCGAAATATAAACTTTGATTTAGTTTTACCATATTTGGATCTAAAAATTCAACAATAAGAGGAACGGGATATACCCCCTCTTCTGCTTCATCTTTAATGCGAATCTTATAGCTCAGCGTTATTTTTTCATTCTGTAAAACGCTTCCAAAGTATCTCTGTGATTCTTTGGCTTCATTGGCTTTCTTAACAGTAAATCTTTTAACTACTCCTATGGGATCTACTGGTGATAAATCCGTTGGATCTAGGTATGTTCTTACATAAGTTGCAAAATCGGTTCCAAGGTTTTTCAGCGTTATGTTGAGTAGATAATATTCTCCAGGTTCTACATTGACTGGCGTTACATTGACTATGTAAAAATCTGGTGGGGAGGCATTTACTATAGGGAATAATATAAGAAA
>CAZSVW010000048.1:0-1261 GCA_964610485.1 Candidatus Hydrothermarchaeota archaeon
TGCTTGCAAGCACGCCTGCAAGCTCGCTCCCAGCAACATAGAAGCTCTTCGTTTGATAGTCAAACTGGTAGATTATATCCACGACCTTCCTAGAATCAAGGTCCGCCAAATTCTGAAGTTTTTCCTCTTCCTTTATCACTTGCGGAGTTCTCTCTCCTTCACCCGACGAAGGAGGAGTGTCGGGACAACCATCGTTATCTTGATAGCCATTTACAGTTTCTTTTTGTAATGGACATGCATCATTAAAATCTGGGATTCCGTCGCCATCTATATCCTCCTTAGCCGGAGCTGAATCTATTGCATCTACCCAACCAATTAGGCATTCATCTCCATCCCTATCATAATGGACCTTGACAAAGGCCGTCATATTTTTGTTGGCCCCGCTTTCACCCGAGCTTCCAAGTTTCCAAGCTAAGGAAAAACTTGAAGCATTTTGACTTATATTTAAATCCGAGAAGGGGCATGATAGCAAAATCTGATTTGTGGTTGAATTCACCTTGCCAGAGATGCTTTTATGGAATATAAAGGTACCATTCCATGTATAATCCGGACAACAGGGAGTTGTAGGACTCCAGTTTAGTAAGGAGTAGCTCCAAGAATCAGAGGTTTTATTATATAAAGCTTGCAATGCAATATCCGCTCCACTCTGCCATGTGCAACCCGTTGAAGAATTTTTGTCTATATCTAAATAAACCCTATACCCCGTGGAATTTCCTTGAGTACTTAAATTCCTTATAGTTAGGAAGAATATCAAGTCAGTACCATTAGTAGTTGCGTAGGCTTCTATTAAATCCGCATTCGGCGCATCTATTGGCTTATAATATCCTCCAGAACACCAATATACCACATCATTTGTATAGTCTGTTAACCTTGAAGAGACATTGGGAGCGCAATAAGATACATGTGATGAATAAAAATCATCGTTATAGCAATCGTAACCTTTTAAAAACTTCAGTCCTATGGCATCTCCCTCACTGCAATTGTAGCTTGCTAAACCTACAGAAGACGGGTTCCAATTTTCTAAGCTCTTATTCCATAAAGAAAAACACCACCACGTTTGCAAGGTTGAATTTCCGCATATGCCAGAGATGCAGTCCAAAGTCCCGTTACCGCTCCATGTAGTACTTAATCCGGTAGCGATTAGAGCATCTTTTGCAGTTGCATTACTACTAACATTCACAAGATAGATTTTAGTATATGATGGAAACTGAATTACCACACTTACATCCATTGCGTGAACTTCAGCTAAAAGGGAGAAACT
>CAZSVW010000048.1:1361-8649 GCA_964610485.1 Candidatus Hydrothermarchaeota archaeon
CCCTCAACAAATCTCAAACCTATTATGTCCCCGTCTTCACATATATAAGAGGCCAATCCAACGTTAGAAAACTTCCATACATCCCCCCTCTTATAGGTAAAACACCACCACTTACTCATGCCCTGACCGCATACCCCCGAAATGCAATCTAGGAATGCTCCACCATAGCTCCAATTGGTCTCCAAACCAGTTGCGATTAGAGCATCTTTTGCCGTGCTTCCCTCACTTAAATTGAGGTTGAAAATCACAGGTTTATCATACGATTGAATAATAAGCGTAACATTAATCGCATATACTGGTGGTACGAATATCAAAGCCAAGAGTATTATCCAAATTTTCATTCAGAAATCATGAGTAAAATTTTAATATTTATAAATTTTTAAAAAAATCATCGAGATTAAAAATGAAAAACGTGGATTTAATAAAGCTATTGGGAAGCAAGACGAGAAGAGAAATACTCAAAATATTAGCTAAAGAAGAAAAACACCTTTCTGGTCTAGCTAGAGAAATAGGAATTTCTATCCCTGTAGCCTATAGACATTGTAAAATTTTGGAGAAATGCGGATTAATAACTTCAAAAAAATTTGGCAGAACTATAATTTTTAGACTTTCAAAGGTAAATGTAGAGGAAATCTTGAATTCCTTAGATATATGCAGCATTCAAGAAATTGAAATAAATGAGAAAACCAGTATAATCGAAATCTTAAAAAAAACTTGCGGAGTAGAAGTGAAAAAATTTGGAGAAAAGGAGTACCTCGTCTCGGTGGATGGAGAAAAAGGCTTTTATATTTATGAAGTAAACGGAGAACTCCCATCTCTCCCTATTAATGAATTCGAAATAGAACAAGACAGTAGGATTGTATTGAAAAAGTTGGTCCCCATCAAAAAAAAGGAAATAATAGTAAGGTTCGGCAAAAAATATAAAAAGCTTTTCTAAATTATTAAAAGTAGATGAGCGGACATAACAAAATCAGGATAGATTACCTAGAAACTTTCAAGAAGGTGGTAGAAACTGGAAGCTTGCTTTCTGTAGCAAAGAGTTCAAAAATGTCTGTGAGTACAGTTAGTGTGCAGATAGATTCTGTTGAAAGTTATTTTGGAACCAAACTTCTAGAGAGAAGCGCAAGTGGAGTACAACCGACCAAAGAGGGGAAAATGGTATATGATGCGATATGTGATGTCCTTAAAAATCTGGAGAGTACTAGGAAGATAATTAAAAGTTTAAAGACGAATCATATTGTAATAGCATCTGGTGTAGTTGGAACACCTGTTGTGGCTCAGATACAAACATTATTTAAGGTCAAGTATCCCGAAGTAGGGTTTACTAACGAATTTCGGGGTGCGCTCAAATGTCTTGACCTTGTAGCTGAAGGGAAGGCTGATGTAGCCATAGTGGGGTATATACCCAAAGGACTAGGAAGGGAATACATAGTAAAATATATCGGAAAGGACCAGCTTGTGTTGGTAGGCCCTCCAAACTGTGACCTGATGAAAAAAGAAAAGATATATCTGCGAGACATAAAAGATTGTCCTCTAGTAGCATTGAACGATGAATTTGGAATAACAAAAAGCTTGCATGAAGCTTTACTTAAGAGTAATTTTAACCCAGCAAGTTTAATGATAGCATCGGAAGTGGATAACTTTTTTTCACAAGTCTATAGTGTTTGCCAAGGGATAGGATTGGCAATAACATCTTTCATAGCGAGCAAAAAGGTCTATGACCTAGGCATTGTCAGCATTAGAAAAATCAGAGACCTAAAGGGAATGAGAGGCGTCTATCTGGTATGTAAAAGGAAGGCGCTCGAAAATGACAATATAAGAAATTTTATAGACTTCGTATTACAATATAAAAACACGATATTCAGAGATTTTGACCTAAATTCGATTAATTAATCCTCAAAAAATTTGATATTCTTATTTACTTCTTCTTTGAGAGATAATAAGAATTTTAATACCTGTCTTCCCTGCCTTGTAATGTAATATAAATTATCTGTATCCTGTGCAATTAATTTATTTTTCTTAAGTTCCTTCAAATGAAAGCTTAATTTCGGGGCACTTTTTATTTTAAAGCTTTTTAACATTTCCGAAAAGCTAGTTTTACCATTTTCACTTAAAAATTCCAAAATATTTTTCCTCATAGGATTAGAAACACTCTGGATCATATAGACTGTATAAAAATCTGCAACAAGGTGAGAAAGTTCATTCATCATTTCGTGATTTTTATCCAAGGATATTATGAGATTAGAATCGGTAGATACGGTCGTTTCCATTAAAGAAAAAAGAAAATTTCTTATATCATCTCCATTGCATTTTTTAGTTAGATTCGAAAAATCTGATAAGAGGACTACTGAATTATTCTCCACAAAACTTGAAATATCTTCATACAATTTTCTGAGATCTGAATCATACGCCATTATCATATAAACATTTTCAAATTTTTGATTTCCGTCCATTCTATCTGTTACTAATACCCCCTTGCATCCGCTTTTCATTATCCTCTCAAATATCTTTAGACTTTTTTCTTTTTCAATTATATATGTTTGTCCTTTTTTTAATGTAAATTGTTGCATATATGGCTTCTTTTTAGGTATACTATCAAAAATATCGCACGAATATCTATTTTCACATTCAAAACAGTTTGATATTCCTTTTTTTTCAACACACACCCACACAGCACAGGGTTCTTCTCTTATTTTGGATTCATCTTTACATCCTAAACATTTTCCCACTTTAAAAAAGTCGCATCTCATGCACTCATATCCACATGCAGAAAGCTCTTTTTTATTAGGTAATACATTCTCTATAACTTTTATTGAATTTTCTACTACTACATTGTTATAATGTTTTTTAAAAGAAAATAGAAATAAAACACTCAATAACATGAGCATTGCGAGGAGGGAGTTTGACAGCCCTCTGAACTGTTTACCTATACTCTCCAAAGTTTGAGTAACTCCTACCGCGGCAAATATTATTCCCGTAAGAGAGAGATAAAGCCATACTTCTGAACCTTCTCGACTTTCCTGATACAAATCATAACATTTTCTGAATAAATAAACTCCAACACCTATAATAATAACAGAACCCACCAACGTAAATAGACTCAGCAGGGAATCTAAGTTCATTAAAATTTTTTTAAACAAAATATTATTTAAGTTTAACGGGTTTTGAATTTTATAATTTTAAAGATGCCATACCAAAAGAGGGCAGAAGATATATACCATCCAAACCACCCTAATGAATCACCAAAGAATGCTGAAAAAGGAAGTCTAACAAAGTCCTCAGAAGGTAGAGTTCTCTGAAGTATACCCAACGCAATGACATGGGGAGTAAGCTCATAGATCGCTGAAAAGAAAATTAAAGTGTAAAGCTTATGGAGTAGCTCATTTCCCTGTTTCTGTAATATAGCATACATTTTCTCATCTCCCATCTCCAAGGCGTCAAATGAAAGTTCATTGAGTTTTTCTATTTTTTTCCTTATTTTCTCCATTTCTTCTTTTGGTTCAAAAAAATGACATACTACCTTTGAGAGTACGGAGAACAAGAATGCGGAACCAAAAACATACGACAAATAAAGTGTATTTCTTATCATTATTTTAAAAAGAAAAAAAATTAAAAAAGTTTTTGTTGGGGCTATCTTTTTTAATAGGTTTTCTGGTAATCTATTTTTGTTTAAATTGGTATTCCAAGTGCCTTCCAGACGCCCATGAACCTCAGACCATAGAACAGCAGTATAACCGAGAGGAATGCCCTAAGATACTTCTCTTTATAATATTTCTGAGTTGCTGG
Source organism: Candidatus Hydrothermarchaeota archaeon (assembly GCA_964610485.1). Taxonomy (GTDB): domain Archaea; phylum Hydrothermarchaeota; class Hydrothermarchaeia; order Hydrothermarchaeales; family CAZSVW01; genus CAZSVW01. The sequence continues at coordinate 5,148 of CAZSVW010000048.1, forward strand.
ACCGACTAAGGATCCTATCAGCACGCCTATTAGGAATAAAGCCATATAAGCATAATCAACCACTGCACCTTTCTGTAGATATCTAGCAATAGCTACCAAAGAGTTTATGAACACTATTGTAATCGAGGTTCCGGATACCACGAACATCGGTAGAACGAATACAGATGATAGGTAAGGCACCAGTAAGAAACCACCGCCAAGTCCAAGCATTGAAGCTAATACTGCGATGAAGAAACCACCTACTGCTGCAAGTAGTGGGTTAATTGTAAATTCTTGTCCCCAGAATGTGAATTTCAATTCTGTTGGTGTGAATTTTAATGTCTTGAAACCTTCTTTCTTGAGGGTCTCCCAGTCTCCCGTTTGCTTTAACTCTTTGACCTTCTCTTCGAACGCCTTTGAAATTGCTTTAAGTTTCTCCTTTCCTTTTCTATAGCGCTCTGTGCACTCATAGGCAAGTCTTATACCAATTATGAATGTTATTATACCGAAGTAGAACTTGTACTGCTTAAGAGACATCGGTATTGAAGGTCCTACTATAGCACCAAGCACCACACCAGCTGCGATCGAGAGTGCCAGAGGTATAGCTACTCTTCTTTCCATATAGTATCTCGGCACAGCTATAGCCGGAGAGAGAATTACTGCCATCAAATTGTGGGTTTTCAATGTATTCTTTGTTACGGTTTTTGCGGCTTTTTCTAAAGGTAACCCTTTAGAGGCTATTTGGCTTGGTATTTTATCTGGATTCTCTTTGAAGAACTTTATATATGCTTGGTCTATCTTGAACACTACTACTTGCCCTATGAAGGTCAATATAGCTCCTGCTGCACCTACTGTAGAAAACACGTACCCTGTTATTATACCCCATATTATTACCCCAATTGGGTTAAAACTGGCTCCATACGGGCTTATCACCACTTGTCACCTCCACCTCTTCTCATTTTCCATTATGTTTATTAACCAATTACATATATATAACCTTTTTTTTAAAAAAAAATTTAATTTTAGACTTTATGAAATATTTGAAAACTTTTTACATTTTTTCTGAAATTAGAATTTTAATACGTTAACTTATTTCTTTGAATATGGATGAAGAAACTTACTATATTCCTTCTGCTTCTTCTCTTGTGCGGCTGTATAACGCAGCAGGAGAAGGGTGAAGATAAGATTAAAGTAGTAGTTAGTATTCCCCCCCTATATGAGTTTGTGAAAGAGATAGGAAAAGATAGGGTAGATGTAGAAATACTTTTACCACCGGGAGCAAATCCCCATACATTTGAACCCACTCCAAAACAAATCAAATATCTCCAAAATGCAGATTTAATTATAATAAATGGCGGAGGATTAGAATTCTGGATAGACAACCTCCTAAAGCTCAAGGGGACTAAAGCGAAGGTAATAGATACTTCAAAAGGTGTCCAACTGATATATGAAGGAGAAAGGGCTAATCCACATATATGGCTCTCTCCAAAAAATGCCAAAATACAAGTTGAAAACATTTATAGAGCGTTAATAGAAATAGAACCATCTTTTAAGTATTATTACTACCAGAATAAGGAGAAATATATCAAAAAACTTGAAGAACTAGACGAGTATGCAAAACAAAAATTTAAAAATAAAGATAGGAGAACCATACTCTCTCTCCATTCGGCATGGGCATATTTAGCTAGGGATTATAACCTTACTCTAATCACGATTTTAGAGAATGATAGAGAACCCTCGCCCAAACATCTCATGTGGGTAATAAAAAAAGCTAGAGAAGAGAAAATTAGCCATATTATTGTTGAAAAGGAGTTAAATCCAAAAAGTGCTGAGGTAATCGCCAAAGAAATAAATGCTACACTTGTATTTGTGGAACCTTTAAGCACCAACTATATCCAAAGTATGCATGAAAATATTGATAAAATCGGCGAGGCGCTCCAATGAATGCGATAGAACTAAAAGATGTGTGGGTATATCTCGATGGAAGATTAATATTGGAAGGAATCAACCTAACTGTAAAAGAGAGAGACTTCCTGGGAATAATCGGACCTAATGGAGGGGGTAAAACTACATTACTTAAAGTTATTCTAGGACTGATTAAACCAAAAAAAGGAGAGGTTCTTATATTTGGGAAATCTCCAGAAGAAGGTAGAAGATATATTGGATATGTCCCTCAGAAAAGTATCTTTGACCCAAATTTTCCCATCACATCCCTAGAAGTTGTCTTAATGGGAAGATGTGGGAAGAAAGGACTTTTTACTAGATATAACAATCAAGATATAGAAAAAGCCGAATATGCCCTAGAACTTGTGGGAATGTTAGAATATAAAAATACCCCCATAGGAGAGCTTTCCGGAGGACAGCAGCAGCGTGTTTTTATCGCCAGAGCACTTGCTTCAGAGCCGAAAATATTGCTATTAGATGAACCTACCGTAGGGGTAGATATCCTTATTCAAGAAGAATTTTATGAATTACTTAAAAAGCTTAATAAATCAATGACAATAATACTAGTCTCACATGATATAAGTGTAATTTCGGTGCATGTAAAACAAATTGCATGTTTAAATAGAAAACTTTACTATCATGGGGATAAAAGGATATCTAAAGAAGAGCTTGAAGAGATATATCAATGTTCTGTTGAAATATTAGCTCATTTGCCACATAGAATATTAGACAAGCATAATGATCTATGAATTTATTAAACATGCAATAATTGCTGGAATATTTGCAAGTATAATATGTGGAGTATTGGGAGTATACATAGTATTAAAAAGAATAGCTTTTATAAGTAGTGGAATTGCACATGGCGCTTTTGGTGGAATAGGACTAGGCATTCTCCTACACATTAACCCCATAATCACAGCTTTAGTTTTCTCGGTATTTTCTGCCCTTGGAATAGAATATTCAAAAGAAAAGTCAAAACTCCACGAAGATACTGCAATAGGAATTTTAATGTCTGTTGGAATGGCGCTTGGGATAATCCTGATATCTATTAGCAAGACATATTCAGTAGACCTTTTTGGATTCTTATTTGGAAACATTCTATCGGTAACGTTATTAGACGTATATATTCTCATGTGCCTCACTGCAATAACTTTGCTGTTTTTTTACTTCTTTTTCAAGGAATTTGTAGTAATTTCTTTTGACGAGGAGTATGGCAAGGCTCTTGGTATACCCGTAGAGAAACTAAAAATTGTATTTTTAATGTTAGTTGCCTTTACGGTTGTTCTCCTCATAAAAATAGTCGGTATAGTTTTAGTAGTCGCTCTTTTAACTCTTCCAGCTGCTATTTCTCGAAGATTTACCAAAAACATAAAAAATATGATTTATTTATCAGTTATAATATCCCTTATCTCAGTTGTATTAGGGCTGTCCCTATCATGGTATTTAGATATTCCCTCGGGAGCAACAATAGTTCTCACAAATGGAATAATCTTCCTCCTATCCTGTTTTAAAGAATAGCCTTCTCTACTAATCTATCTGTCTCTCTCTTTATTTCTGATGGTAAATCTCCATTTTCTAT
>CAZSVW010000049.1:0-8606 GCA_964610485.1 Candidatus Hydrothermarchaeota archaeon
TGTAAAAATGTCTATAATAATTTGAAGTGCTCAGTGCATATTTTTCATCATCTAATCAGCTAACCCTCTTCTCATCATTGCACTTCATAAGCTCTCCTATCTTATGAAGAATTTCTTCTTTTGATATATTACCTTTAACACTAGCTCCAGATGCAACCTTATGCCCACCTCCCCCATATGACCTTGCTATTTGTAGTACGTCGAATCCAGTATGTGTTCTAAACTCTAACTTTGTGAAACCATTCCTGAATATACATAGAATTATATCAAATGGAGCTTTTTGATGATTCTTGAGTTCGTTACATATTAAGTAAACAGGAAAAAATTCTTTTTCTTCAATTATTGCAATTTTATGATTGCAGATTTGATATATATCAGGATATATCTTCTCTTTTAGCTCCCCCATCCAAGCTTCATATTCTTTAATTAGATTTCTATACTTACTTGCTAGTAAAACATCTAATCCGTGACTTGCTAGTCCTTTACTCAAATAGAAGAGTTCTCTACTGAGTAATTTATTTCTGTATTTTTTCTTTAGCATTGTTATTATCCCTCTGAGTTCTTCCGCTTCTCTGGTAACTACGCTATTTGTGTCTATTTCTTCGCTTATTCCCAGCCATTCTGGGAAAATATCAAAATACTCAGCTACAACCCTGGCGGCACTTTTTGCCCTTGAATTAACAATAACCTCTACGTTCTCTGGAGCTTTTACATCTTTCCATTGATGGTGGTCTATCCAGACCGCTCTATCGAATATAGAAGAAGCTTTTAAGGTCTTCTCGTTTCCAGATAGGTCAAATACATAGAGTTTATCTAAACTATTATTCCTAATTATAGAGTAGCATATGGTGTTGAGCAATTTTATTGGGGAGGTAAAATAGCATCTACATTTTTCGTTTTTCTCTTTCATTAGGTATATTGCAGTACAGAAGACCCCATCTGCATCCTGATGAGAAATTACCACGCTACTCATTAAACTCATAAAAATAGCTAAAAAAATAAAAAGGTTACCTCTAGGTTTAGAAATTTCTTCTAACGTTAGTTTAGAAAATCATCAGCCAAATAATACCCCAATTTGGAGGGGCCAAGGAAATAGATGGAAAACGATCTAAGTGAAGAGGAAGTTCAAAAAGGCCTTAAAGCCGTCATTAAGGATGGTTTGACCAGTCAAGCAATGATAACATTGACGGGAGGAGTTTTTCTCGTTGCATTTGCACTTAAGCTTGGGGCTTCAAACAAAGTTATAGGGCTTCTGGCGGGCATTCCACCTCTGATGCAGCTAATTCAGCTTCCTTCTATTTATCTGGTAGAAAAATATCGCAAGAGAAGGACGATCTGCATATATGCATCTTTATTAAGCAGAGTATTCTGGTTATTAATAGCATTTATTCCGTTCATAGTTTCTCCAGAAATAGGACTGATTATCCTTATTATTAGCTTACTTTTACACACGGCTCTTGCTGCGATTTCAAATACTAGCTGGAATTCATGGATGCATGATCTAATACCTCATGAGCAACTTGGTACTTTTTTCTCAAAACGAATGAGCCTAACTACTTCAGTGGGCGTCGTTCTTTATCTCATTGCGGGATATTTTATTGACTTTTGGAAAGGCGTATTTCCCGAATATGAATTATATGCATATTCACTTCTTTTTTCGCTAGGTTTTATATTCGGTATTATGGGGGTTTACTTCATTTCTACTATTCCAGAGCCTCGCATGTATATAAATAGGAAGATAGACCTCCTTATGCCTTTTAAAGACCGCAATTTTAAAAATCTAATGGTATTTTTGGCCTCTTGGAACTTTGCAGTAAATCTAGCAGCCCCTTTTTTCACTGTTTATATGATTAAAAGGCTAAATCTTGGAATTTCCCTTATTATTTCCCTTACGGTGCTGAGTCAGATAGTGAATGTACTATTCTTTGGAATATGGGGGAAATTATCAGATAAGTTCAGTAATAAATCCGTTCTCTCAGTAAGTGGGCCACTATTCATGACATGTATATTTATGTGGACTTTTACGACCTTGCCCGAAAAATACGTGCTAACTTTTCCTTTGCTGGTAGTTATCCATATCCTCATGGGTATATCTATGGCGGGTGTAACATTGGCTTCGAGAAATATTAGCATTAAGTTAGCTCCAAAAGGACAGTCTACATCCTATCTAGCAGTTAGCAGCATTGTTAACTCCATTGCAGCGGGAATAGCCCCCATCATTGGAGGTCATTTTGCGGATTTTTTTGCTGGTTATGAGTTTTCTATGCTAATTAGGTGGAAAAGCCCTAATGGAGAAGTTATCTTTCATACTCTAGATTTTCAGCAGTGGGATTTCTTCTTTTTCTTCGCATTCTTGATAGGATTATACTCAATATATCGATTATCTATGGTAAAAGAAGCTGGAGATGTGGGGGAGAAGGTGATAATCCATGAGCTCATTTATGAAATGAGAAACCTCTCATCTGTTGGCGGACTTCGCCGAATGGTACAGTTTCCTTTTTTGATGATGGGATGTTTAAAAAGAAGAAGATAATTTTTATATCTCTTATTTAGTCTTTGTTTAATGGGATGAAAAAAAGTATCTTGGGCATAGTGGGCGCTTTTGTTCTTACTCTTCCATGGATTATAGTTAAAATTAGTGGAACTGGGGTATCTCCCGCAATTGAGGCTTTATTTTCAGGTCTCGCAATAGTAGGAGGAGCCTTTGTTTTATCTTGGGCAGCGGAAGTTGCAGAGGTGGATGTGCCGATGTCTGTTTCTCTGGCTTTGGTTGCTTTGATAGCCGTTCTACCGGAATATGCTGTTGATATGTATTTTGCTTGGAAGGCTGGCAAATATCCGGCAATGCAGTACCACCACTATGCTGTAGCGAATATGACAGGAGCTAACAGGTTACTTATAGGTATAGGGTGGGCAATAGTAGTTTTATTTGCAGCGACTTTGCAAAGAAAAAAAGAAATAGAGCTAAAGAAAAGACTTAAGCTGGAGTCTTCTTTCCTATTAATAGCCACGATTTATGCGTTTATATTACCTTTGAAAGGTTCAATTTCTTTGTTTGATTCTCTCGTATTTATATCGATCTATGCATGCTACATTTTTTTTGCACTTAGATCTCCAAAAGAGGAGCCAGAACTTATTGGAATTCCAGCATTTATAGCCAGTTTTCCGAAAAAAGTTAGGAGAATTATGGTTATATGTATGTTCATATTCTCGGGTTATGTGATATACATCTCCGTAGAAGCATTTGCAGAAGGTTTGATCGAGGTAGGTGCATTGCATGGGCTCGACCCGTTTCTGATGGTACAGTGGGTTGCTCCTTTAGCTTCCGAATCTCCCGAACTAATAGTTGCGTTTTATATGGTCAAAAAGCTCAGGGCTACCTCTTCGATGAACGTTCTTATATCCTCAAAACTCAATCAGTGGACATTACTCATAGGAACTTTGGCCATTGTGTATAGCATAGCTATCGGTTATCCTTCAGCTTTAATAATGGACTCAAGACAGAGAGAAGAAGTACTTTTAACTGCCGCGCAAAGTTTATTTGGAGTAGCGGTGATCTCAGATATGAAGATTTCTGTTGTGGAAGCTCTCTTACTGCTTTCGTTGTTCCTCTCCCAGCTTATAGTTACTCATGTGAGAGCAAGGTATTTATTCTCCCTAATTTATATACTTTTGGCAATTTTGTGGGTTATAAGGCAAGATGGAGTGAGAAGATTATGTTCCAGTTTAGGGACAAGGAAATAGCTAGAAAAGTATGCAACCTTATTAGGAAACTTTCTCCTAAAGAAAACATCAAGTTCATGCATGTTTGTGGAACGCATGAACAGGTTATAACCAAGTTTGGAATTAGGTCTCTCTTACCGGATAATATCGAGATAATCCCTGGGCCAGGATGTCCGGTGTGCATAACTCCCGCCCGTGATATCGATTTGGCGATAGAGTTGGCAAGAAGGGGAAAAACTATAGCAATCTATGGAGATATGTTCAGAGTACCCGGGAGTGAGAGTTCACTTTTTAAAGAGAAAGCGAGGGGAAGAGATATAAAAATAGTATACAGTATACGGGATGCCGTTAAATTTGCCAGAGACCACAGAAAAAAGGAGGTGATTTTTTTCTCTATAGGATTTGAAACTACTGCTCCAACCGTTGCTTCTGAGATACTAAAGTCTCCGCCCGATAATTTTACAATATTAACTTCTCACAGGATAATCCCTCCCGCTATGGAGTCCCTCCTGCAACTTGATGAGGTTGAAATAAAAGGGTGGATATGTCCCGGGCACGTTGCCACAATAATAGGCGTGAAAGCTTTTAGGAAGTTTCCAGAAAAATACGGCATGCCCACCGTAATAGCGGGTTTTGAGCCTTTAGATGTATTATTTGGCATTCTAATGTTATTAAAACAATTAAAAGAGAATAAGCCAAAGGCAGAGAATGAATATTCAAGAGTTGTAAGGGAGGAAGGGAATGTTAAAGCACAAAAAATAATGAATGAAGTTTTTGAAGTTTACGATGATATTTGGAGGGGTATAGGAGAGATCCCTCTTTCTGCTTTAAAACTGAAGGATAAATTTTCAGAATGGGACGCAAGAGAAAAATACGATATAAAACCTAAGAAATCTATAGATATTCCACCTGGGTGTAGTTGTCATTTAGTCATCGTTGGAAAGCTTAAACCAGAGCAGTGTCCGATGTTTGGTACCAAATGTACCCCTTCATCTCCGTATGGCCCGTGCATGGTCTCTACAGAGGGAACATGCTTTATAGCGTATAAGTATGGTTCTTTCCAAGGTGGAAAGCTTTAAGATTAATATCAATTGTTTTTTTTGGCACTGTTTCGGTGATTGCTTTTTTCAAGCTTTCTTCTGGAAGGGGGAAATTCTTACATGAGCTTAGAACTCCGAGCATCACTACGTTTAGAGTTCTGATATTTCCCGCTTTCTTTGCAAGATCCGTAGCATCTAGACTTATGATGTTACAGAATTCAAGAGCTTTAGTGATCTTCTCGATCTTTGGATATTTCCAAATCTCTCCCTTCAAAGAGGGAGGATAGATTGGCCGGCTGTTTAGTATTACTGTGCTCTCTTCGTTAAGGAAGTTGATTTGTCTTAAAGCTTCCAAAGGTTCAAAAGCTAATAAAAAGTCTGCCTCACCTTCTGGTATAAGGGGAGAGTAGACCTCTCCAATCCTTATGTGGGATACAACACTGCCGCCCCGCTGGGCCATGCCGTGTGTTTCTACCCCGACCACGTTATAATTCGAGTATATCGCCGCCTTGCCTAGAACATTAGAAGCAAGAAGTATGCCTTGTCCTCCCACCCCGGTTATTAGAATATTTACCTTCATTCTCTCACCTTGATTGCATCGTTTGGACATATTTGGGCACATACGCCACATCCGCTGCATATTTCTTCTATTATCTTGGCTTTTCCTTTTTCCCACACTATTGCCGGGCATCCTAGCAACGCAATGCAAGCTCTACATTCCTGACAAAGCCATCCTTTACACCTATCTTTATCAACGTAGTATGGATTTTTCCAAAGGCCTTTTTTCCGCGCTATAAGTGCACAGGGTTGGTCCGAGATGACGACAGAGACTCCGTCAAAGTTTATGGCTTCTTTTAGAATCTTCGTAGTCCTCTCTAAGTCAAAAGGATCTACTTTTTTTACAAACTTCACACCACAAGCTCTACATATTTTTTCTATATCCACCCTTGTACTCTCCTCAAAAGTGGCGGTTACCCCAACACCGGGATGTGGTTGATGGCCCGTCATCGCGGTAGTCCGATTATCTAGAATTATGACGGTGATATCCGCTTTGTTATACACCGCATTGAGTAACCCAGTAATTCCCGAATGGAAAAAAGTTGAATCACCAATAATTGATATCGCCTTCTCTTTTACCTTGGCATGAAATATTCCTGCAGCTTTTGTTATGGAGGCGCCCATACAGAGGCAAGTATCTATTGTTTTTTGTTCGATTCCTAATGTATAGCATCCAATATCGCCACAATGTATTTTCTCTTTTGTTACCTTTTTAAGGGCATAAAACAAAGCCCTATGCGGGCATCCCGCACACAATATAGGAGGTCTGGGAGGGAGAGATATTTCAATTTTCCTTGTTTTTTTCTCATATTTTTTATCGATGATGGAATAAATAGCATTCTTTACTATATCTATGTTTAATTCTCCCTCTCTCGGTATGAGATCCTTTCCATATATCTCTTTATTACAGAATGTCTTGATATGCTCTTCAATGTAAGGTTCAAGTTCTTCTACTATCAGTATTTTATCACAGTGATCTATAAACTTCTGAATGAGTTTAGTGGGGAGGGGGTGAGAGACTCCTATTTCTAGTATGGAGATATCCCCAATCTCCTCTATCACCTCTCTTACATATGTTCTTGAAACTCCCGAGGTTATTACTCCGATTTCACCACGTAGATGCATAGAGTTCAGTTTACTGTTATTGGAATATTCCTCCATTTCACTGAGTTTTTCATTTAGTAATCTATGAAGTTTTCTTGCATTTCTGGGTAAAACTACAAATTTCTCTGGATTTTTTATGAATTTTGCTTTTCTTGGATAGATTTTGTATCGTCCGATTTCAACAACTCCTTTAGCATGGCTTACTCTCGTTGTAGTTCTGAGCATCACGGGAATTTGGAATTTCTCCGAGATTTCAAAAGCTTCTTTTGTGAATTCTTTACAACTTTTTGCATCAAATGGTTCGAGACAAAAAATTTTTGCGAATTTAGCTATGATTCTGTTGTCTTGTTCGTTCTGAGATGAGTGCATCCCCGGGTCGTCTGCGCTTACTATAACTAGCCCGCCCACTGTGCCGGTATAGGCAGACGTCATAATAGGGTCTAGGGCTACATTTACGCCGACATGTTTCATGGTAGCCAGGGATCTCACTCCAGCGTAAGCTGCGCCAATTGCAACCTCAACCGCAACCTTCTCATTCACACTCCACTCTATGTGGATGTCGCCCTCTGAAAATCTTGCAATTGTTTCGATTATTTCACTAGAAGGGGTCCCCGGGTAGCCGGTTGCAACTTGGATATTTGATTCCATAGCACCAAAAGCGATGGCTTCATTTCCGAGTAAAAATTTCTTCATGAAGATTGAGATTGCTTGCCACCTTGATAAATTTTTCCAAAAGTTTAAATTTGGTCAATGAAAATATCGTTACCTTATCATGCACCCAAAAACAAGCATAAAGCTTCTCTGTGTAATGTTTATCTGGGCAGCTTCTTGGATATTTATAAAAATTGCGCTCAGGGATATCCCACCATATACTTTGGCATTTCTTAGGTTTTCTACGGCGGCTCCCGTTATTTATGCGCTCTCTCTGGCTAAATTCGGAAAAGAGAATGTAAGGATAACGATAGAGGAAGTGCCAACGTACGTAATTTTGGGGTTGACGGGGGTAACTTTGCTCTATGTTACAGAGTTTAAGGCACTGGAGTATACTACTGCCATAAATGCATCTATACTCATAAATATCTCAGTTATATTCATTGCTTTTTTTGCATTTTTTTTCTTGGGTGAGAATTTAGGAAAAAAAGAGTGGTTGGGAATATTAATATCTTTTATTGGTGTAATTTTTGTAGTATCTAATGGAGCAGTCGAATTTCTCCATACAAATACATTCATAGGTGATATTCTTATGATGATCAGCTCAATTTTTTGGGCGGTATACTCGATCGTTGGTAAGAAATTCTTAGAGACAAGAGAGCCCATAATTGTTACCACTTATGCTTTTATATTCGGTGCAATATTTCTGATTCCTTTTTCGATATATGAAGGGCTCATTCACATTATATGGAAAATTTCACCAATTGATTGGATCGCTGTTTTTTATCTTTCCTTCTTTTGTTCTGTGTTTGCATATATAGTATGGTATCAGGCTATAAAACAGGAAAATGCATCAGAAGTAGCGGTTTTTCTTTACCTTATTCCCCTTTTCACAGCATTGTTGGCGAATATTTTCCTTAAAGAAAAGATTACACCTTTTTTAATAGTTGGAGGAGCATTGATAATATGTGGTGTTCACCTTGCTCAAAAAAAATAAAAAAATAATTATTCTGCTCTTGCCTTTGCAATTCCGTAAAACATTGCTATAATGTTCGCTATAACGTAGAATATCGCGACAGATACGCCTATGGTTAAAATAGGTTTAAGCCAGGAAGGTTCTCTCCTAAGCAAAATTCCCGCTATCCCTGCACTGATAATAGAGACCCATCCCCACAGATAGCCTATTTTTTGCAGACTCATTGCTCTTCACCCTTGATTTCTTCATACCATAGTGGAAACTCTTCTTTGACCTTTTCTTCCGGAAGTTTCCCGGTAAATATAACCTTGTTGAGAGGAAATTCTCTGGGATGCAGATGGTTTCCAAAGCTATGTGCTGTGAAATGAATTAAAGACATAATCGCCAAATTTCGGTGGATACTAGCAACTGCGAGCATATAGTGTCTTGGGAAATGTTCGAGCAAGATCCACGGGAACCATAATAGCAATCCAGTAACAATAAAAACAAATACCTCTAGAATTACGAAGGTAAGGCTGGCCTTCATTAGCCAATTGTACTTTGTAATTTTCGGT
>CAZSVW010000050.1:0-8430 GCA_964610485.1 Candidatus Hydrothermarchaeota archaeon
GGAACGATAGTTGGAGATTTCATAGAAGGAATGAAGTCATGATATTATTTTATCTTCTTTCCCGTCCATCATAGCTTTTTTTATTTCTATTGCTATTCTTCTGCCCATGCTCATTTCTTTTCCATACAGCACATAGCTGTAGGGTGAACCTTGAATAAATGGATTTGTTCCGGCAACTATTCTAGCTGATATTTCAAAAGTTATAAATTTCAGGTCGTCTGTTACCATAGTTTCTAAACAGAAAGGACCAATCATACCTGGGGGACATAATTCTTTGGAAATCTCCACCACTCTGTCCCCCATTCTTAGAATTTCTGGCAATAGCGATTCCCTCACCACTACCGGAATATTCCCTACAACTACATATGAGGGGTCTGCTTTTATCTTTGCTTGCTCTTTTGCTGGAAGTCTGCTTAGTCCATCTATGTTTGCTTCATATCTCCTGTCAATACTGAAGAATTCGGTAGTATTATCAATTGGGGAATAGAAGTAGCTCAAATACATATTGACACCGGTTATATACTCTTGTATAGTCATATTTTCAATATCCTTCTTTGAGATTTCTCCTTTTTTAGTGATTTCTTCTAATTTATTTTTGAGTTCACTATAGTTTCTTGCTAGAAAGTATCCCTTACCCCCAAGAGCTCCGGGAAACTTGACAATGCACAACTTATTTATCTCTTTGGGGTCCTTAAATTCTTCTGGCATTTTCAGTCCAGCTTTAGTGAGCCACTTCCTTTCTAATTTTCGGTCGGCTTCCCATCTCAATATTTTCCGGTTTCCGAATAGAGGAACTAAAAGCTCTTCCTCTATAGCTTCTATTCCAACATATGCTATAAGAGACCCATGAGGGATTACTATAGAGTTCTTCCTCCGTAAAGTTGCAAGTATTTCTTCGTCGCAGATTTCCCTGAAATTGTTAAGCGTTACAACATAGTCGGCTACTTTGAATCTCCTATAAACTTCTTCCCTACCTCTAGTACACAGTACTAGTGTTTTAAATCCTTCATCCTTTGCTCCTTTAAGTATCTGCAATGCAGAGTGACTCCCTACACAGGCGATCGTTATGTTTTTCTTATCATATTCCCTAAAAATTTCTGATATTTCTTCTTGGGTTATCAAGTAACCACCTCTGATAATCGATGCTCTTCTATTGCTTTCTGGAGTTCCATCATTATCAGGTCAGCCGGATCCTCTATTTTTGTCCCATGTTTTAGAGAGAGGCTCCTCATTTCAGGTGAAGTTGCTCCTATTGCGGGATCTCCAGGAACTCTAGGAGAAACATCAAATACCACAAACTCTAGGGTTTTTTCATCTATTGGGTCATATGCTATTGCTCCTTGCAAAGAGAACGGTCCAATCATTTTTGGAGGATATTCCTCCTCGACTACATCTAAAAATTTTTCTGCTGCATTGAATACCAGTGGTTGAACGCTTTCTCGCATCGTTAGTCCAAAATGGCCAATCTCTTCATTTTTGACAGGAACGTTTATTTTGAGCTGGTCTTTGGCTGGAAGATTAAGGAAACCCTGAAGATTTACCTGTCTCCTGTCACTAAATCCGACTAAATCAAACCTTCCGAATATATCATCTAGTGCGTAGGCATGGAAATTTGCATTAAATCTGGCACCCAGTACATATTCTTCTATTCTAGCTTTTTTAAGGCCCTCCTCGGTAATAACTCCTTTTTCTATAAGTTCTTCTGCCTGTCTGTAGTAATCATCTGGAGATACTGCATAGAAGAAAGCCCTTTCAAGAGGTCTCTTTGCCTGCTGAACTTTGACTATACATAGCCTATCTATCTCATCTGGCGATTTGAATTCCTTAGGGATTCTTATTCCGGCTTTTTTTAGTAAGTAATATTGCCCCCTCTCATAATCTCTTTCCTCTGCTCTTAGCATGAATCTGTTCCCATAAATGGGGATCTTGAATGTTTCTTCTATTCCGTCATACCCCACATAGACGGCAAAACTCCGATTTGGTATAAATATTGTGTGCATTTTTAGGAGTTTTTCTTGTACATCCTCATTGAGCATGTCCCGAAATTTATCCACTTTTATTATCTCATCGTAGAGGTGCCTGTAATACTCAGTATAGAGCTTTTCTCTTCCTCTCTGCACTATTATGGCGGTAGAAAAACCAAAATATTTTGCAGCCATTCCTATCTCTTTTGCCGAATGCGATCCAAAGATTCCTATAGTGATTTCTCCTTCATACTCTTCAGCTATCTTTCTAACTTCATCTCTTTCTATCATAGATTAAAATTATTAGTAAAATTAGCTTTTTAAGTTTTCATGTTTAGGGAATGATTTCTGTGGTGTTATTGAATTTCGGATATATAACCTCTTTTTTGCTGTATAATTTTATTATGTCATCTTTTATCTTTTTTATTTCTTCTATGAGATGCCTTACTGTAAAGCAAACCAAATTAAATCCTTCTTCTCCCCATAGCCTTTCTCTATTGAAAAATAGACACCTTCCTCCACAAATCTCAAAATATTTGCAACTTCTGCAAGGCTCTAAAATTTCAACTTTTTTGATAATTCCGTCTTTTAAATTTCCTAGATTGTTCCATTCTAAATCTGCACATATAGGACACGCTAGTATCCTGCCGTCTGTGGTTATCGAGAAACAATCTTTTCCAGCTCCACAAGGGGGGGCGTTGTTTTTATATCCCAAGAGTGCTTTTAATACTCCAAGAAAAGGAACTATTCCAAAAAGATTTCCCTTTTTTGCCTTAGTGGCCCACCAATTTATAAGTTTGGATATCCCTTGATTGTAGTTCTCTACCCATTTTCTAAAGTTTTTCCATTCTTCAAGTGGATACCATACGGCATTTATTTGCCAGTGAATGTGCGTAAATAGCTCCAGAGATAATAGGTGTTTAACTTCTCTGTAAATGTTTGTTTTCTCCGTCGCCACCATTCTGGCTATTAGTTCCCCTTCATAAAATCTATTTAATTTTTTTACATTTTCTAAAACTTTATCGTACGTTCCTTTACCCCTGTAGAAGTCATTTATCTCTCTTCTACCATCTATAGAAACTAAAATTGTTGAAAATCTATTTATATACTCTTTTTTTACCTTATTTAAGAAAATTCCATTTGTTTGTAGAATAAAATGTTCTGCATCTATTTTATCCATTATTTTTTCCATGAGTTTTATTCTTAACAATGGCTCTCCACCATAAAAAGCTATGGAAGGGTTTTTATCTGTAGAAAGAAAATCTTTAAGCTCTTTTATTGAATAAGTTACTTCTGATGGCATCATCTCTCTAGGTATGCTTCCACCACAGTATTTACACTTAAGATTACATCTCCCAGTTAGGAATATTAAGTAGAGCATAGCTGTAGTATCCTCTTAAGTATTTCTGCATCTGAAAGGATGCCATCGGGCGGATCTACTATTTTTTTCAATCTTAGAGGAACGGAATCCATCCTATATGCAGATCCAGCTTCCTCTATTCCAGCTACCGATGAGGGGATTACAATGTCGGATATTTTTGAAGTTAGGTTTTCGAATGGGGTTATTATCGCTATGGGTAATTTCATGAAGTACTTAAGGGAAGCCTTAGGAAAATGGGCTACCGGATCCGAGGCTACAACTAGGATGGCATCTACGTCCTCATGTTGTAGTAGAGAATTTGCATCCGTTTCTCCAGGATTATACCATGGATACCCTCTAGTGAAATCTACAGCGAAGGGAAAACCTGTTTGCCATGTTAAAACCTCATTAAATCCCGTAACATTATACTGACCTCTCATAGTCATTATACTAAACTTGGTATGCCTATTTAGGTCCCTAACCAAACTTATTGCTTCACAAACGTTTCTGTGTTTTCCAAAACTCATCGTCAGCCCTAGACCAAAAAACAATATCCCAAACTCGCATGTTTTCATCTTTTCTATCAACTCTTTTAATATGTTTATACTTACTCCTCCTATTTTTTCCTTGTTTATTTCTCCATAATTTAATAGCGTTCTTAGGGCGTTCAAAATCATAAAATCGGAGTTGGGTTTGACTTGAATGAACATATCTGCTAGTTTTGAAGTTTCAGTTCTCCTTACATCTACAACTATAAGTTCTCTGTCTTTTCTCCCCCTTCTAAACTTCCCCTCGGAGAAGACGGAATATCTGCGAAGATGCATGGGATGGGAAGTCAGCGGATTTGACCCCCAATATATTACTAGGTCAGCCCTATTTTTTACCTCTCCTAGTGTAAGTGACGGATAACCAACTTCCTGCATGGCAATTATGCTCGGCCCATGGCAGAACGAGGATGTGCAGTCAATTACGCCCTTAACTTTTTCTGCAAGTGCTACTCCTACTTTTTGAGCCTCACAACTGGTGGATGAGAATCCATAAATAAGTGGTTTTTTCGCATGTATTAGCATTTCTGATACTTTTTTGATTGCCTCTTCATATTCAACTTCTTTATCATTTATTTTTGGTTTTTTTAGTCTGTTTTTTTGAATATTAAAGAATTTCGTTCTCCCCAGCTTGCATGCATTTTTTACATCCACTATTCTGTTATTTTCTATTTCAACTTCCAAATCATCGCATAAAGCACCACAAAAGCAGCATGTAACTTCGCTTATATGCATAGTTAGTCCCCTTTAATCTTTTCTATTAGTTCATTGATTTTTAGTACTCTGGATTCTTTAGCGGGTTCTATTTCGACTTCTAATCCCTTAAAAGTTGGCATACCTATAGAGTCTGTTCCCCTTGGAATAATAAAATTTATCCAAGGACTTAAAGGACAAAAAATAGTTCCTTCCTCGATATCGCTATTCTCCTTTGCATATAAACATATTTCACCTTCTTTGGTTCTTAGTTTTACGATTTCTCCTTCTTTAATTCCAAGTTTTTCCAAATCTCTTTTACAGATTTCACAGATAGCGACGTTTTCTCTATATTTTTTCCCTAGTTTATCATTCTTGTATACTCCCTGCGAGGATGTTCTCCCGGTTATAAGTATAACTCTCATGCTTTAGCTCCCATTATTTTCAATATTTCCTCCAGCATTTTTTTTCGCTCTCTTTTGCCTAGATCGGGAAATGAATAGTCGGCGTGCTCTTGGTATTTTCCACTTAAATCGATGGTTTTGATATCAGAAGGTTTTAGTATAGATATGAGTTTAGCTGAAAAAAAGCGTTTAATTCCAATAAAAATAATCAGATCGAATTCTTTTTTTTCTTTTATCTCATGTGCAGCCTTAACTAAACTTGTACATGCAAAATCATTAAAAAATTTTGATGAAGAGCATGATACAAACAACTTTATTCCCAAATTTTTAAGTTTTTTGGCAAATTCTATAGTCTCTTCATCAACGTTCGGTCCTAAAAATAGGGCTACTTTTTTATGTTTTTTTAAAATCTCCACAACCTCCTTGGCATTGCTTACTTTTATTGCGCTCACGGTAGTGTTTATCATCATGATTAATCCATATAAATAATTATGTTCGACATTTTACTAAAATTCTTCCATTGGTACCTCTCTCTGCATGGTCTCCTGAATATATGAGATACTTCCCCTTGAGCTTTTCTCCTTCTATTTCGGGATTTTTAACTTCTCCTTCATATATGAATCCGGGTAAAAGATCTTCAATCTCCTCTTCTACGATTATATATCCTTTTTTCATCGAAGCTCCTAGGCCAAAAGAAGCTCTGGTAGTCTGAATAACCCCCCCTTTCATCCCCACTCCGGTAAAAGTTCCGCATTTTCCTCTTATAACTATTTTCCCTCCGCTCATATATGCTCCAGTCTCTCTTCCACCATTTCCCCTGACTAGAATATTTCCCCCACTCATTCCTTTCCAGTTACCTCTATAGGCTGCACCTAAGTAATCTCCAGCATTTTTTTCAATTATAATCTCTCCTCCTTTCATGTTCAGCCCAGAAAATGATCCAACATTTCCATGAGCTATTATTTTCCCCCCTTCCATAAATGCTCCAACATACATTCCCGCATTTCCCTCTATTTTTATAATGCCTTCATCCATTCTAAACCCTATTCTTTTTACTCTCTCTAAATTCCCGCAAAAAATTAGTGTATTTTCTGATGTTTTTTCTACGTCAAAAAAATCCCCAAGTTTGACAATTTCTTTTCCATATAATATCTTTAGGTCTTCTATCTCATTTTTTCTTTTATTTTTTATAGTTTTTGGTAAAATTCCTTCCACATCTATATGTATTTTTGGAATTTCTTTCAATGTCAAGATTACTCCACGCATATCCTTTCACTTTTTCTCAATTCATCTTTTTGAACAGCATAGTTGGATAATCTTACAGAGTAGAACTTAGTAAAGTATTCATGGAGCGTGCGTGTTACGTCTTCCCTTTCTTTTGCATCTACCCAATATGTTTTACCATACGGATGGTCTATTATTCTCCCTTTTTTCACCACGATTTTTCCACTTTTCAGCGTTAAATAAGAATAAGAAAAACTTTTTATAATGGTTTCGTAGTCGTTGGTTTCTATCTTCTGTGGATTTATTTCATATACGGAGATATCTGCATCTGCTCCAGCTCCGAGGTGTCCTTTGTATTTCTCAAGACCCAAAACTCTTGCAGGATTGCTTCTTGTTAGTTGAGCGATTTCATAAAAGGTAAGTTCTCTGTTGATTGTTGGTAGGATGCCTCTTCTTTCTGCAGCAGTATTGACTTTTTTAAGGGTTTCCTCTCTGTATTTTTTACTCATAAGCCATGCTATTATCCTTGGATATTCGGTGAATCTTCCTCCATTTGGATGGTCGGTTGTTATTATTACTTTGTTTGGGTCGACAAGTAAAGCTAGTTCTATTCCAATGGCCCATTGAATAGAATGGACCGGGGATTTTGGGGAGTAGATAAAAGGAGTCACTCCGGGGGAAGTTTCAAGTTCTATATCTTTGTTTATCCATTTAAAGTTGGTTAATAAATGAAGGTGAAACTCTAGAGGACCGTCTGCCGTCATTGTCGTGGTTTCTCCAAAAATTATATTCCCGGTATCTATTGTTACGTTTTTTTGTTTGTTTATCCTTTTTGCGATTTCCTCTGATTTTGATTCCAAACTTTTCCAAGAGTCTCCACCGTAGCTGTGAAACTGGACATGTGCTAAATGCAGCACTTGCCTGTTCTTTGCTTTTATTCCCCTTACGGTTTTTATAGTCTCTAAGGTGGTCTCAAAATTTCCCGGATTTCCTAAATTGTTACAATGGAGATGTATGGAATGGGGAAGGTGGAGATACTCGCATACCCTGGTCAATGCTCGGATAATATCCCGAGGTGTTATGTCGAAGTAGGGTATCTGGTCATCTAGATATTTTATATATTTTCCCCACCCCCAAGCTTCTGTACCTCCCGGGTTGACCAACTTCACCGAAAACCCCTTAGTTTTTTTAAGCAACCACGCCACATAGCTAATGAGTTTCTCTGTCTCGCCTTCTTTTATAAGCTCCATCGCTATCCAGTTTCCGTCAAAGAGAGATAGGGTAGCTTTATCTATTATAGGGATATCATTAAGCTCGTGGTGTGTATGGCGAGCGAGTAGAGGGGGCATAGCGGGAGAGACCACGAAGGTATATCCCAACCTTGCATAGTCATAACCCGTCAAGAAAGTTGTTGGAACCGAATAGCCACTTCCTCCCCTAATATTTTCCTCTCTTTTAACAAGCCTTCTTATATTATCTTCTGGTCTAAACAATCTCCCCCAATTTACTTTGCTTCCAGCTATATGAGAATGAACATCAATTCCGCCTGGAAGTACGAGTTTGCCTTTTACGTCTATAATTTTTGCATTTCTTACGTCCTCTACTATTTTTCCGTTCTCTATACATATGTCCATTTTTTCTCCATTTATCTTGTTTATTGGGTCGTAGACTATACCGTTTTTAAGTATAAGTCTCATTTTGGTTTTTCTAAAAGTTTTCTTTTACTTAAGATTCTCCCTTCTTTAGTGTGCGGATTTCTGAGTACAGAATCGTTTGTTTTCTCTATTTCTCTTGCTTCTTCTGCAAGTTTGGATGAAATTCTTATCATTTCATGAGAGGAAGACGATTTTATAATGTATTCTTCTGGATTGTGTGTTTTAAAGCAAGCTTCTATACTCAATTTTCCAGCTTGCTCGGCGATAATATGCGATGCGATGGCTTTAGATAGGGCGTATGGATTTTTCAGCCCGGAGTATCCCATAACACCGTCTTTGTCGAATACTATTCTTGGAAGATTTTTCTTTCCTTCTTTTAGGGAAGAGATTGTTTGGTCAATAGCTTCATATACTGCCCTTAAAGCTCCGGTAACTGAAAGTATCTTTAGCATATCGGAGTTGAAGATAGCCATCTCAATAGGGTCGAGAAATTCTCTTCTTGCTCCAATCATAGAGTCCGAAGTTATGAAGATATATCCCACTCCAAGCTTTTCAAGTTCCTCTTTTACTCTTATCCCCGGAGAA
>CAZSVW010000051.1:0-8375 GCA_964610485.1 Candidatus Hydrothermarchaeota archaeon
CCTACAGAAGAGAAGCTTAAAGAGCTTGGTATAGAGCTCTAATTTTCTATTTTTTTATTTTTTGAAAATTTTTCTCCAATACCCCAGAAAATTTTTTAATGCCCCATAGTTCAGATGTTAAAGGAATATAAAAAATTTTCCAGAGGCTGAAAAATCATCTGAAAAGGTAATCTCCATACCAGTCCATCCAGGAATAGGAAAGGAGGAAATTAAATACATATCTGAAGTAATCTCCTCAACCTTAGAAAGCTAAATTTTATTTTGTTTGTGAACAAATAGATATCTTTCAATGAAAGAATCCGAGGTAGTCAAAATCTGTGATAACATTGAGAGAATACTCAAAGAAATGAAAGAGGGCACTCCAACAAAAACAAAGGGATTTGTAATAGCAAAAACAAACAAACTACTCCGGCTGATAATAAGAAAATATTGGAGAGTAAAAGAGGAATCTGAAGGAAGGTTTTCTAATGACCTAAAACGTCTTTGGTGGAATATCATAGATATGGAAAGGCTACTCAGATCTCCAAGAATATTGGGAAAAGAATATAATTTGCAATACATTGAAGCTAGGGGGGTATGTATTGATATGGTATGCAGGAACTTCGAAAAAGCCTATGCCACCTTTCTCTACACTAGAGAGTTAATATATACCACTATGAAAGAACTAGATAGGATAGAAAGATACGCCACTATGGAGTCTCGATAGGAAGATGCAAAATAAACTTGCTTCCCTCTCCTACTTTACTCTTTACTTCTATTTTCCCTCCATGCGACTCTATAATTCTCTTAACCACCGCTAAACCCATTCCAGTACCACTATACCTCCTAGAAGTACTAGAGTCTACTTGAAACAAAGGGTCAAATATCTTATCAAGTTTCTCCTTTGGAATTCCGATCCCGGTATCCTTTATGCATACCTCCACGAAGTTATTTTTCTGTGCAGCTTTAACTACCACTCTTCCCCCTTCTCTATTAAATTTGATTGCATTGTGCATTAAGTTATAAATTGCCCTATGTAGAGCTTCTGCATCTCCCTCAATATTAGGCAAACTCGGAGATATTCTCACGTCTATCTTAACCTTCTTTTCTAAAGCTAAAGGTTCAAGCCTCCTTAAAACGAGAGATATAATAGGATTCAAATCAAGTTTCTTTATTTCAAATTTTTTACATTTTTTAGCGAATCTTGCCATTTCTATTAAATCTCCAACAACTCTATTTTGCCTTATTAAAGCTTTAATGGCCGATTCAAGATATTTTCTTCTCTTTTCAGGATCCTCCTCTTCCATTGATAGTTCGATCATTCCTTTCGCTATAGTAATAGGTGTTCTCAGCTCATGACTCACATTCTCTATTATATTGTCCTTGAGTTCATCTATAGACTTTAATTCCCTATAAGCTCGTTTAAGTTTTTCATGAGCTTTTTTAAGCTCATCTTCGGCTTTTTTTCTGTCGGTAATATCAAGCAAACTTCCCAGTATAGCTGGTTTTCCTTTATACATTATCCTAGACCCGTATGCCTCTATGAATACAACTTTTCCATCCTTTCTTATCCCTATAAAGTTATATCTTATAGAGTCCAGCTCTCCACTTATCCTCTTTCCTATGTTTTCCTCAACAATTTTCCAATCCTCTGGATGGACTAGATCCCGAGGCTTCATTTTGTCTATGATTTCATCGGTAGAATATCCAAATATTTCAGCAAACTTTGGATTTACATACTTAAATACTCCATCTTGCATTAAATATATCCCTATCAGCGATTTCTCGGCCAATGTTCTGAATTTCTCTTCTGATTCTATAAATTTTTGTTCCATTTTCTTTCTATCTCTTATATCGCGTGCAACTCCAAGCCTGCCTATTATTTTCCCATTAGTATCTACCAGAGAAGTCACGCTGAGCTCTACCGGTATCCTTCTTCCATCTCTATGTAATATTTCAACTTCGTATAATGGAATTTCTTCTCCGCGCAGCCCACGTCTAAACTTCTCAAGCGTTGGTTCAACATGCTCGGGTGCAAGGACCTCTGTAAAAGATCGTCCTATGAATTCTCCTGGAGAGTATCCTGTCAAATTTTCAAATCTAGGACTAAGATAGGTAAATTTACCACTCCTATCTAATGTAAATATTACATCTCTTATTGTTTCGCTTATGCTACGATATTTATGCTCGCTCTCTCTCAATTGCATTTCTATCTCTTTCCTCCGGGTAATATCTCTATCATAGCAGAGTGCTCCAGAAAAATTACCATCTTCATCTACCAAAGGGACGCTTTTTCTCCAGATTTTTCTTTTCTCACCATTTTTTCTAACAATCTCGATTTCACATTCTGTTGATCTCAACTTTTTTAGAATAGGGAACTTCTCTTCAAACACGCTGAGAGAGTTCTTGCTCATGAGTTCTGTGACATGTTTTCCAATTAGCTCCTTCTTGATATATCCATAAAGATCAAGAGCCCCTCTATTACACCCCACTATATAACCTTGATTATCCAGAATTAAGATGGCATCGGGGGCAGAATCGAGGAGTAACTTATACTCTTTTTTACTCCTTTCCAACTCCTCCGTATATTCTTGTAGTCTCATACGCCATATCCCCAAAAGAAAACCACAGGCACCCCCAAACAAAAAAGGTACAAGATATCCTCTTAAAACTAGTGGAGCGCCTATATATATTTTTTGAAGAGTGGCAAAGAAACATAGAACAGAAGATCCGACAAAAAAGTACAAAATTGAATAAAAAATCCCCCTAAGCTTATTCTTTCCCTTTTTTGCATCCTTTCCTTTAACCTTCTGGATGATAGAGCCTCCCCTCATTAAACTTGTATTTCCCTATACTTAAATTTTTTCAAGCTTTTACTAGGAACATCAATAGAAAAATAGCGGATAATATTCCGACTATCAAGAAAGCCGAATCAAAAAAGAGTAATTTGAAAGGAAACAGCATTCCGCCTATAATAGGTGAGAGTGCTGCTCCAATATTTCCAAGTGCATTCGTATACCCTATTGCTTTCTGTTTTTCCTTAGCTCTCAAAGCTAGACCCCTGCTCAAGGATTGGAGGGAAGTTACCCCAGCACAGTATAGCACCAAGGGTATTCCAGAGATAACTCCCTTGATACTTTCAAGGGAAAAGAAAAAACCGCCAAAGAATATTAAAAGAGAGCTAAAGAATACCACAATTCTCCCTGAAAGCTTGTCTGCAATGTATCCTTGGATTATCGGAACCACTATAGTTGCCAAGCCTACTACCCCATAGACTATACTGGCCTGAGACTCGCTAAGCTGCTTAGCAACGTTAAGGTAGTATAGAGTTACCTCCATCATTAGACCCAAGTTAATCCCGGCCGTGATGGC
Organism: Candidatus Hydrothermarchaeota archaeon; assembly: GCA_964610485.1. Classification (GTDB taxonomy): domain Archaea; phylum Hydrothermarchaeota; class Hydrothermarchaeia; order Hydrothermarchaeales; family CAZSVW01; genus CAZSVW01. The sequence continues at coordinate 3,352 of CAZSVW010000051.1, forward strand.
AGAGAGATAAACAACCCTTAGAGGAAGTTTTTCTCCTTTTACAGGTTTTTTCTTTATTTTTTTTACTTCGTCTGAATATATTCCCAGGGCTAAGATGGCAGAGAGGAACATGAGAAACGAAGCGATCTCCAAACTAAGGCTTTTTGAATTTAAAAAGCCATAGAGTACATTGCCTACTTGACCTCCGAGTTTACCTATCGCAAAGTATACCGTTATGCTAGTTACTACCCACTCTTGAGGAGAAACCACCCCAACGAGTAACTGAACCAAAGGCCATGTTAATCCTGCGAGGATACCTTCAACCGGCTTTATTATTAGAATGAGAATATACGAAGAAAATAGATTGTACAACATAAAACATATACCAAAAATTGAAAATCCGATAAAAACTACAATCCTTTTCCTTCTCACCTTTGTAGAAATTGCAGAGCCCATAGCTCTAAAAATCATGAAAAAAGAAGTTAGAAGCCCTACTTTTAACCCTACTAACTTCCCTCCCATTTCCAGAGATTTTACTTTAAACGTTAAGGCTGGCTTACTCAGACCTATTGCGATCATTGAAATAAAAACAAGTAAAAAAACAAAAACCAGCTTATATTTCTCTTTTTGCATTATTTTATCTACCTCAAAATCTTTCCCATATATGGTCCCATTCTCTTATATCCAAATCTCCTATAATATTCTCTAGTACCTATTGCACTTGTAACTAAAATTTTCTCTTTCCCGTGCTCGATCGCTATTTCTTCTGCCTTTTCGAGTAACTTAGCTCCGTACCCCCTATGTTGCTCAGCATTTTCTATCCTTTTGCCAAGAGGTACTGCGGGACCGAGCACTCGGAGTTCTCTAACTAAAGCGGTTTTGGTATTTATCTCCTTTCTATGCGCTTTCGGAGATGGAAATCTCATTCTCAAGTAAGCTATAAGTGCATCGTTTTTGGTATCTTCTATGGAAATAAAGTGCTCCTCCCCGTTGGAAGCCCTATAACTTTCATGTAACAGAGAAATCGAACTCTCATCTACCCTTATTCCCTCCTTATACATCAAGTGACCAACATCCCTACACCTTATACACCTACACTTAATCCCCAGCTCTCTCATCTTTGCGTATACCATCGCCCCGAGATCTCCACGCTTTACTCCGGCTTTGATGAGCTGAGCTGGTATATCTCTCTGGATTCTCATAGTCCTCATCCACTTCGGCATCATTTGCTTAACTTTCACTATGACATCTACAGCTTCTTTTTCTGTATAGGGTTCATATTCTCCTCGCTTCCACATCTCATATAGCTCTGTACCCTCAATGACTAGAGTGGGGTATATTTTAATGACATCTGGCTTAAAATTTTCATCATTGAACACCTTCTTAAACATCTCAATATCTCTCTCCGGGGTAGAAAAGAGGCCTAGCATTAAATGATAACCCACCTTTAAACCTGCATCCTTGAGTATCCTCGTTGCCTCGATCACCTCTTTTACGCCATGCCCTCTTCTGACAAACTTATAAATTTCATCGCTTAAGGTTTGAACCCCTATTTCAACCCTAGTGACACCGTATCTGAGCATCAAATCGACTTCCCTCTCTCTAGCAAAGTCTGGTCTAGTCTCGAAAGTAATCCCCACACATCTATGCTTTGCTTTTTCATTTATCATCTGAGCTTCTTCGATATCCTTGGAAGAAGAAGAATTCATTGCATCTAAGCAACGTCTCACAAAGTACTCTTGGTATTCCTCTGGCTGGGCTGGAAAAGTCCCTCCCATGACGATCAGTTCAATTTTATCTGTAGGATGACCTATCTTTTCAAGCTGCTCTATTCTACTTTTAGTCTGTATATATGGGTCATAGCCCGCTCTTATTGCTCTTAGGGCTGCTGGTTCTTTGCCTGTATAACTCTGGGGAGCATTCTCTCCCCTAGGACAATAGATACACTCGCCCGGACATGGATAAGGTCTGGCCATTACAGCGACCACGGCTATTCCAGATATCGTCCTAACGGGTTTTCTCCTAAGATATGGGAGAAGGAGCTTTCTATCGTTTTCATTCAAATGTTCCAATATTTCGGAATTGCTTGGAATTCTCCCTAAATTATATTTTTTTGCTATTTTTGTCTTTATTTGATTTATTTTTTCCTTATTAAGCGGGAAAGACCTCTTGAGCTCTGAAGCTATCTCCTCGTATATCATCTTACCCAATTTTTAAGTCTCCCTATTCTTTCAATTTCTATCTCTACTACATCCCCTCTATTAAGTTCTCCAACCCCGGCAGGAGTTCCCGTAGATATTATATCTCCCTTCTCCAAAGTCATTATACTTGAAATAAACTCGATAAGCTCCTCCACTTTGAATATAAAATTTTTGGTATTGGAACTTTGTCTTAGCTCACCATTCACCCATAATTTTATTCCCAAAGCATTTGGATTTAAAACTTCATCTTTAGTCACTATCCAAGGTCCCACTGGAGCAAAAGTATCAAAACTTTTAGCTCTGGTCCACTGCCCATCTTTCATTTGCAGATCTCTAGCTGTAACATCGTTGAGTATAGTATATCCCAATACCACATTTAGAGCTTCTTTTTTAGATACGTCCTTGCATCTCTCACCTATGACTACAGCAAGTTCTGCCTCATAATCTATCCTTCTACTTTGTTTTGGGTAAATTATTGCTTCATTATGGGCAATTACGGAGGAAGGGGGTTTTAAAAATATAATGGGCTCGTCTGGAATATCCATACCGAGTTCCCTTGCATGGTCTATGTAATTTAATCCAATACATACAATTTTGGAAGGGCGGCACGGTGGAAGAAATTTTGTCTCCTCTAGGCAGACCTTTCCACAATCGGTAATGACCGTCTTCCCCTTGACTATTCCCTCAATCTCTTTCCCCTTATATATGAATCTCCCAATCTTCATAAAGGAACTTCTTGTGAGAACTTGTATATATTTAAGAATGATGAAACGTGAATCATCCCCACACCCGTTTTGACCCCTTCTATCGTTTTAATTTTCTTGTTGATGAACTCCCCCAGCTCTCTTTCGTCCTTCGTTATAACTTGAAATACCACATCATGGTGTCCCGCAGAAGTTGCTACTATCTGCACTTCTTCAAATCTCATAATTTTCTTTGCTATTTCTTCTATTTTATCGGGTTCAACAGTTAAACCCACCCAAGCTATTGTACGATATCCGAGCTTAAACGGGTCGAGTATTGCTCTACACCCTTTTATTATCCCCTCTTTTTTCAATCTGGATATCCTATTATGGAGTGTGCTCTTTGGAATCCCTAGTTTATTCGATGCTTCTCTCAACTTAACCTTACAATTGTTTTGTAAAATTTTGAGAATTTTTTTGTCTATCTCGTCAATTTTCTCTTTCATCTATTATTAAAATGAACATTTAACACATTATATCATTTTTGTTTAGAAGATGTCCAAAAAATTTATATATGATTATTTTCATTCTATTAATTACACCGTAACATCTCGATATGCGGTCGTAATACAGAAAAGTTTAAATTTAAGCTGCCTTCTTTGGGGGAAATGCAACTAATAGAAAGACTAGGAGAAGCAGGAATTGGACATGAGAAGTTGGTGGAGAATTGCCTGGTTGGAGTCTACATCATTCAGGATGGTGTCTTTAAATATGTGAATCCCGAATTTTCAAGGATCTTCGGTTATTCAAGAAGTGAATTGATAGGTATGAGATATACCGAACTGATAGCAAAAGGAGACCTGAAAAAGCTATCCAAAGGGGTGCGCGAAAGACGGCTCGGAAAAGGTAAACCCACCCGGTATGAGATTCGAGGAGTAAGAAAGGACGGAACAATAATAGACTTGGAGGTTTTTTCTGTTCCAACGGTATTTGAAGGAAGACCTGCAGTTCAGGGGACGGTGCTCGATATAACTGAAAGGAAAAAGCTCATAAAAGAATTGAAAAAGGAAAGGAAGAAATTTGAAATAATTTGCCAGAGTATAGAAGACCCTCTGTACCTAATTGGAAAAAATTTTGACATAAAATATGCAAACCAAAAATTTAAAGAGGAATTTAACCTAAAAAGAGATAAAAAATGTTATAAAGTTATATACGAGAGGAAATCCCCCTGCAAATTCTGTCCATTGCACAGGGTATTGGAACATAAAAAATCGATTAAGTATGAAACTACTGCTGCAAACAGTAAATGCTACGAGTGTGTTTCCTCCTTCGTATACTATAATTCCAGTCCCGCAATGCTAACTTTAATGCGAGATATAACCGAAAGAAAAGAAATGGAAGAGAAACTAAGAAAAAGTAAACTTGCGTTTTTTAATATGCTAAAGGACCTGCATGAGGCTTATGAAAAACTCAAAAAAGCTTATGAGAAGGTAAGAGAAGCGGACAAAGTTAAAGGCGATATTCTGGCAAATGTGAGTCATGAATTGAAAACCCCACTAACGATCGCACTCGGGCTTATAGATCTATCTTTAGAAGAGGAAAAAAATGAAAACATAAAAGAATTCTTAGAAAGAGCAAAAAAGGCATTGAAGAGACAGCAAGTTCTTATAGATAACCTGATAAACCTGTCAAGGATAGAAAAGGGAGAATTTAAACTTAAATTTAGTTTTACAAGACTGGACGAACTTATTGAAGAATGCATTGACGAACTCTCAGAGAAAGCTGAGAAAAAACATGTAAAGATATCTGTTGAATGTCCCCCCATAGATGTGAATGTTGACAGAATAGAGCTGAAACACGTCATTGTAAATCTGCTGGATAATGCAATAAAGTTCAACAGAGAGGGAGGGGAGGTTACTGTAAAAGTTAGAGAGAAAGGTAAAGAAGTTGAGGTATGCATAGAAGATACTGGAATTGGAATAGAGAAAAAATACCTCAGAAAAATTTTTGAACCTTTTTTCCAAGTTGATATGAGCGCCAGGAGGCGATATGGAGGCGCAGGACTTGGTCTAACTATAGTTAAGAGAATTTTAGATTTACATAGAGGGAAAATCACCGTCGAAACTTGCCCTGGAAAAGGAAGCAAATTTTGTTTTTCTGT
>CAZSVW010000052.1:0-2730 GCA_964610485.1 Candidatus Hydrothermarchaeota archaeon
AATAAGATGTATCTAACTCAGAAGAACATAGAATTCTGCCTCTACCGCAAATGTTATATTGACAGAGATTAAAGACCAACATTGATATTCATATCTTTTTTCATATAGCTTCCCCCCATAAGTGCTCAAAAGTTTTTTCAGCCAGAGATACGGAATTTTGATTACGAGCAATATATGCTACTTTTTTCTGAGTAGGTATGGGCGGAGTGAGCAATACTGCTTTTTCTGTAATTACTATTATTCCGTGAAGAAAATGCCCTTCATTGAGTTTCGCATTTGGAAAGTGTCTCTTAAATTTTTTATCTCCCACAATTACCCTGGTTTTCCTGTTTTTAACTAATTCACTTAATTTTGGTAGAGGCACTTGGTCATCTCTGAATACGATCAATTTGATTTCTTCTCTGCAATTGAGAATGTTTTTGATTGCTTCTAAAATTCTTTTTCTACCGCTTATTATTTCTATCTCTGCTTTTTCTTTTTTATAAAATTTTCTAAGCTCTTTAAGTCTCTCTTTTGCCTTTTTTAATTCTCTAATTTTCTCCTTAAAAGCTTTTTCTATACACTCTTCAGGATTAATAGGAATATATTTTTTTGGAACATCTTCTTCTATCTTTATATATCCTTTTTTTTGTAAAGAAGATAGAACACCATAAATTCTAGAACTTGGAATCCCATTAGCTCTGCAAAGTTCAGACGCAGTTGCTTTTCCAAGTTTGATTAACGTTAAGTAGCATTTCGATTCATATTCGGTAAGTCCAAACTTCATCAAATCTTCTATCATTATTTGGGGTTTTGAAAAAAATTATATATAAAACTTTTTGAAAAACTACTATCAGGTGATAGTAGTTTGATAGCAAAATTTCTATGGAGATTGGGTAATCTTCAGACAAAATATTTTTCACTAATTCTTATCTTGTTTGCTATTTTCACTTTTTTTTGCATTGAAGAGGCTTCAAAACTAGAGATTCAAGCTAATATGGAGAAAATGATACCTAAGGATGTTGAGGTGATTAAGAATACAAATCTAATTAGAGATGAGTTTGGTGGAGGGGATTTTATTTTGATTTCTATAGAGCTGGATAAAGAATCTACGGCAAAAAAAAGAATAGAAGACATAAGGGACCCGAGGGTTATAAAATATGTGAATGAGATTGTAAATAGAGTTAAAAAAGAGCCAGAAGTAAGTAATGTGCAGAGTATTATTGATTTTCTACCAAAAATCCCAAATAGCTTAGAAGAAAGCAAATATATAATAAAAAAAAGCCCTTTTGCTTCTAAGTGGGTTAATGATGATAATTCGCTAACTTTAATCAGAGTTCAGACTTATGTAGCCAGTGATGAAAAACAATTGAATGATTTTGTAGATAGAATTAAAAAAGACGTGGAAATTTCAAGTAAACCTCCGGGAGTTAAATCAGAGCTCACGGGCATTATAATGGTCAGAAAAAAACTTTTTGAATTAATAAAAGAAGATGGAATAAGAATAACGGTAGTGGGGTATATCCTCATTTTCTTGGTTTTATCTCTCACCTTAGCATCCATAAAGCGTGGCATGCTACCTTTAATTTCCGTTTCTTTTGCTATCATATGGACTGCCGGAACGCTCAAACTTTTGAACGTCCCGGTCTCAGTAATGACCGTGGGAGTAGCACCCATGCTTCTTGGTTTAGGTATAGATTACGGGATTCACATGACTCATAGGTTAAGGGAAGAAGCTGGAGACCGAGATAAAATTTCGAAGGCTCTATCAACAACTGGCAAGTCTATATTGGCAACATCCTCCACCACTATTGCTGGATTTGGATCGTTAATTTTTGCTAAGATGCCAGGATTGAGGGATTTTGGGACAGTTGGTGTAGTTGGCATGTTTTATGCCATGATAGCATCTCTTCTATTTCTTCCATGTGTTTTATTACTTAAAGAGGACTTTTTTATAGGAAAAGAAGAAAAAAAATCTATCAAAATAGAAAATTTCTTTAGAAAAATGTTTGTTTTCCAGATTAATAAGAGATACTTTTTTATATTCATGTGTTTTATAATGATATTGGTATTTTCTCAAGGATTTAAGCACATAACAATGGAAAGCAGTTCTGAAAAGTCTCTACCTCAAGATCTGGATGTTATAAAGAGTATGTATAAGGTAAGGGATAATTTTGGTGGAGCGGAAACTGTTATAGTCTTATTTAAGTTAGATAGAGATGTTCACAGAGATATAAGAGAAAAGGATACTATAGAATTTATTTCAAAAGCTCAAAATTTGTTCAGGAAGGAAGAGTACGTTTCAGAGGTGTTTGGAGTTCCAGAAGAATTAATGTTTCGTTTCGGAAAAATACCCGATGAAAGAGAACTTAAAAGTATCGATTCTCCTTTAATTAGCGATGACTCAACTATGTGTATAAGTTTTCTCCATGTGGATGTCGGTACAGATGCGAGAAAAATAAAGAGATTGATGGAAAATTTACAGAGAGATGCGGAGATGTTGAGTGGTGAGGGAATAGAGATAAAATTTGCAGGATCTCCTGCAGTTACTTGGGTTACTGGAAAACTCATGATGGCAGATTTCCAGAAAGTAACATTTATAGCCCTATTATCTGTTTCGCTTATCCTCTATATTACTTTTAGACGAGTGAAACGATGTTTACTCGTCACTTCTCCCTTGTTTATAGCCATCACATTAACCTTCGCCACATTAGGGTTTCTTCGCGTGCCTTTGAGGCCAGAAACGATAGG
>CAZSVW010000052.1:2830-8339 GCA_964610485.1 Candidatus Hydrothermarchaeota archaeon
TAACCTTCGCCACATTAGGGTTTCTTCGCGTGCCTTTGAGGCCAGAAACGATAGGTTTGGCTTCCACAATTTTGGGTATAGGAATAGACTATTCAATTTTAATGATGCACAGATACCTAGAAGAAAAAAATTTGATACTAGGTTTAACTAAAGCTTCTCCTTCTATATTCTCCTCCTCTGCAACAACTGTGGTGGGGTTCTCAGCTCTCTATTCTGCAAAAATGATAGGGCTAAAAAATATGGGGCTGAGTATGACGATAGGAATAGCTTTCTGCGCTCTGGTGGTTTTCCTTTTCTTCCCCGCTATTTTAGCTTTTGGAGAAAAGCAAACTTAAAATTGCTTTTTGAACATGTAGTCTATTTTCTGCTTGTCTTAAAACGAGGGATTTATCGCTTTCTAAAACCTCGTCGGTTATCTCCTCTCCTCTCCTAGCAGGAAGGCAATGCATTACATAGGGGTTATTGCCCTCAGATAGAAGTTCTAAGTTCACTTGAAATCCTCTAAAATCTCTTAATCTTTTTTTTGTTTCTTTTTCTTGCCCCATGCTTACCCATACATCGGTGTATACGAATTCTGCTTTTTTAACCGCTTCAATAGGATTGTTTGTTATTATAACTGTGCTTCCACTCACCTCTGCGAATTTTTTAGCTTTGGACAGAATTTCTTTCTTTGGTTCATAACCTTTTGGACAAGCTACAATGATATTTGTGCCCAAGAGCGAGCAAGCCAACAATAGAGAATTGCATACGTTGTTCCCATCTCCTATGAAAGCCAGGGTTGTGTTAAAGCTGCCTTTAGTTTCCTTTATAGTCAACATATCAGCTAAAGCTTGACAGGGATGTTCTTTATCTGAGAGTGCATTAATAACCGGAACATTGGAAAATTCTGATAACTCTATCAAGCTAGAATGAGAGTATGTTCTTGCCACTATTCCGTCCACCCACAGAGATAAATTCCTTGCTACATCCTTTATGGGCTCTCTCTTCCCTAAGAGAATATCATTTTTTGACAGATATACACTATCTCCACCGAGCTGGGATATTGCGACCTCAAAGGTAACTCTCGTTCTGAGCGAGGGTTTTTCGAAAATTAGAGCTATAATTTTGTCTCTTAAAATTTCTTCTCTTAACCCATCTTTGAACCTTTTCGCTTTATCTAAAATGTTGTGGATAATAGGTTTGGTGTCTTCTACTGATAAAATATGCATCATCCTCTTAACCTTCTCATATGCTCTATACTTGCTTTAATATGCTCCTTACTGGCTATGTCCCACCTATTCCATAGTGGCCCATCTATTCTAACTATTCCCTCTAGAGAAATATTACGAGCTTCTTCTATGCTCTCTGCTATACCAACGCAACACACAGTTCTCGAAGCTAAAGTATGCGTTTCTCCGTTGTCCCGGATTTCCATGGAACCCGGGTAAACTTTAAGTTTACCTTCATATTTTTTTGCTAGTTCATAAACTTCGCTCAAGTCCACCCTTGTGCTTCCCGTGTATTTTTTTCTATATCCTCCGTATGTCATGGGAACAGCATAGGTAACAACGGTAGAAAGCGGCTCAAACTCTATATGTGATAGATTCCCTTCTATAATTTTGAAACATATCTCCACAAAATCGCCCTTGACTATTGGCATGAGATTCTGAATCTCAGGGTCTCCTGGTCTGGAGTTTATCTCAAATACTTTAACTCCGTCCTTAGCGCAGGTGTATGCCATGTATAGGGGTACTCCTCTCAATTCAGGGTTATTTCCGTTTCCTCTTAGCTCTCTAAAGATTTTTTTGGCAATTTCCATCCCCTCGTCCAAGTCTCTTTTTTGCATAAAAGGTAAAAGTTCTGCGACATCTTTGTATGACCCCATACCTCCGGTGTTCATTCCTCTATCATAATCAAAAGCTCGCTTATAGTCTCTTACACAGGGGGTGGGTATCAATCTCCTTCCATCGCTAAAAAATTGTAAACTAAATTCCTCTCCCTCTATTTTCTCTTCTACTATAACTTTGCCATGTTTATATATCGATTGAAAATGTTCAAAAAGTTCTTCTCGGGTATTGAAATGGTCTCCCCAAACACCCACACCCTTTCCAGTTGCAGGTTCATCGGGCTTAACCGCTACTTGATTATCAAGCTCATCTAACCATTTCCATAGCTCTTTTTTGGCTTCATTTATGTCTTTGTATTCTTTAGGGTCAAAAATCTTGAACCTGGGATTTGCCTCTGGATAACATTTTTCCAGGAGCATGCGCTGTTTTGCTTTGCTCCCTTCCAGTGCAAATTTTTTAGTGGGACATATCATAGGTATTCCTGTTTCTTCTTCTACTCTATCCCTTACTCCAGCTATTATTGGACCTTCTGGACCAACTATGCCGAAATCTATCTCATCTTTGTGTTTCTTTGCAAATTTAACAATAGTCTTTACATCTAGCCCTATCACATAATCCTCGCTTTTCTCTATGATGAATGGGTTTCTTTGTTTATCTGCATCAAATATCTTGACATCATAGTTTTCACTTCTACATAGAGCGTCACATATACTCGCAGCTCTCGAACCATAACTAACTAAGAGTACTCCAACTTTCTCCATTTAAATCACCTCATGCGGGATATCTTAGATTGATTTCAATAGCTATTAGAGCTATTCCCAGTGCCAAAATTATAAAGTGAATCAAAATGAAATATCCCATCATTCCGTAAATCAATTTCTTTGTATTCTTAAATACACCACTGGCTGAATCGATGCTCTTTGACCAATCTTCTAGCGTTGATATCGTGTTTGAGAGAATTCCTACTACAGGATTTTTGAAAGATTCAAATTCTTGGCTACTTTCTTGGAGTTTGCTTCCAGTTTCAGCCAGTTCAATAGAAGTATCATTGAGGTGTACAGAGGTGGCCGATAAACTTTCAGCTGTATCCTCAAGTTTATTTGCGGTATCGTTGAGTTTAATACTGCTCTCTTTTAATCGTTGGGAAGCTGTAATCATGCTATCTAATGCATACCTGAACTCATACTTTCCGTTTATATCGTAATTTGTAGCCCAGTTTTTGAGAAGTTGGGCAGATTGATTTAGATAATCTGCAGCTTCGTTATTTAAATTCGATGCTTCAGAAAGTTCTGTAGAAGCCAGAGAGAGTTCGGAAGAAGCCTTTGCAATAGAGAGCGAAGATTCTTTTATATTTTCTGATGCGTTCATCGTATTTTGTGAGGCCGTATATACTTTATCTCTTAGGCCCGTCAAAGAATTCTCTATTTCGGATTTTTTTCCTTTTAAATCTTCACTATTTTCTGTTATGCTCTGTTTAATCTCTTGGGTAGATAACTTCTCTATATCATGAGTATGGACAACTTTAAGAGCATATAGTCCTGTTCCAATTCCACAAATTCCGACTATTATCATAAATATCCCAAGTCCTCTGAGTAGGGAGGTTAAAGTATCCATTATATCAACTCCTTAGCTTTAAATAATGATATAAGTTTTACTCCAGCTTTTTTAAGGTTTTCCTCAGCCCCTTCTTCTCTATCTACTACGCATATAACTTGTTCGCATTTGTACTTTAATTTTCTCAGAATTTTTACTGCTCTAAGTACACTTTGGCCAGTAGTTGTAACATCCTCTACTACTATGACCTTAGCCCCTTTCCGAATCTTCCCTTCTATTCTTGAGGATATGCCGTGTCCCTTCTCTTTTTTTCTCACTATTATGAATGGTTTGCCTGTCTCTAAACTTAATGCAACTGCGAGAGGTATTCCTCCGACAGCCACTCCGGCTATTGCATCTACTTCCTCTTTAACAAGATTTTTCATGTTTTCGGATATTTTTTTTAAAATTTTCGGATTTGTATATACTTCTTTTACATTTATGTAATAATTGCTTTTTTTTCCAGAAGAGAGTGTAAATTCACCCTTTTTAATTCCTTTTTTTAGAAATTCTTTAAGTTCATATTTACCATGGAACATCTTTCATCCCCAGCTTGTATCCTGTCATGTTTACCAGCAAGTGCCCAAAAGGAGTTATTAATAGTAGTATTATAATTGTTTTCATTTCAATCTCCTCTATAAAACTAGCTAAGAAGAGTGCTCCCATTACAAAGTCTAGTTGGTCTAAAAGGGGAGCAGGTCTTCCACGCGGTATATTCAACCTCCGTTTTAAAAAACTTCCCAGAGCATCTCCAAGTATGGCACCATATGATAGAAGAAAGGAGAGTTCGATTTCATGAAGAGTAAAAGAATTCTCCAATATAGATTTTACAATCCCTACAATAACTCCTACTCCTCCACCTAAAACACTTCCTTTTACCGTAACTCCATCCCCTAGGACCCTTCTTCCATCAATGAATTTTTTCCTAAAATCTAGAGGTTTTCCTCCTCCCAAGATACATGCGAAGGTATTGGCAAAGTAGGCAGGGGCAAAGAACGTCAAGGCTTCCAATATATCGTGTAGCATAAATATTATCTGGGGGTTTATTTAAAAATATTTTCAATGGGTGTTCAACTTGCTGATTTGGTTGCTCCAAAAAAGATAAGTTTTGAGGAGTTGAGTGGTAAGATAATAGCGATAGATGCGATGAATAGCTTATATCAGTTTCTATCAATTATAAGACAGCCAACGGGCGAACCTCTGAGGGATTCTCATGGAAGAATAACAAGCCACCTCTCTGGATTATTCTATCGAACGGTTAATCTTGTTGAGTATGGAATAAAGCCCGTTTATGTGTATGATGGCAAGCCCCCAGAGATTAAAGAAAAAGTGGTAAAGCAACGAGAGAAAATAAGGGAAGAAGCAAGAGAAAAATGGCAAGAGGCTCTTACCAAGGGCAAGCTTGAGGAGGCAAGGATTTATGCTCAGCAAGCGAGTTTTTTTACGCAGGAGATGATTCAGGATTCAAAAACTTTACTTAAATACTTGGGAATTCCCTTCATTGAGGCTCCGCAAGAAGGAGAAGCTCAGGCTTCATACCTCGTGCAAAAGGGCGATGCCTATGCTACTGGCTCACAAGACTATGATTCTCTGCTTTTTGGCTCAACAAGGCTGGTGAGAAATTTAACGATCTCTGGAAGAAGAAAGCTCCCGAGAAAAAACGTCTATGTTGAAATAGAGCCTGAAATAATATCGCTTAAAGAAGTCTTGGAAGAACTCGGAATTACAAGGGAACAACTTATAGACATAGCGATTTTAATAGGTACGGATTACAACCCAGGAGGAGTCGAGGGAATAGGCCCCAAGAAAGCCTATACCTTGATAAAAAAATATGGAGATGCAAAAGAAGCATTGAAAGCCAAAGGAATAACTCCAAACTTTGATATTGATTACATAAGGGGACTTTTTATAAACTTTGAGAAAACCGAGGATTATGAACTTAAATGGGAATATCCTGATGAGGAAAAAATAATAGAATTTCTCTGCAAAGAAAGAGATTTCTCAATAGATAGAGTAAAAAAGGCTCTAGAAAGAATAAAAAAGAAGATGAAAAAGGTTAAAACCCAAGCAAGTTTGGATTCTTGGTTTGG
>CAZSVW010000053.1:0-2938 GCA_964610485.1 Candidatus Hydrothermarchaeota archaeon
CCTATTTCCATCTCAAATGCCACCACGGGCTTCTCAAGCTTCCAGTTGTTGAGTACCTGAGGATGCACCTCACCTATTATTCCTTCTTTGCCGTTTGCTATTATCTTTGCCACTCTACCGGGAATAAAGCTTGCATGCTCCGTTTTCCTCAGTTTATATTCTATGCCCAAGTTCCTCATTAGTGCATCTAAACTTGAGGATATTTCTTCATAGCTCACTTTGCTATCCGAGATTGCACAGGCGAGCTTTCTAATCGTTTTTGTTTTCGTCTCTCGAGTTTCATCTATTATAACCACATCTCCGACCTCAAAGATTTTTTGTGGGAAATCAACGTGTTTGTTTCTGCTCAGAAACTCAAGTAAACTTGGGATAAGCCAGTTTCTTAGTGCGGTCCATGAGCTACTTACCGGATTTGCGATTTCACAAACCTTTTCTTCAGCGATGTTCATTTTAACAAACAAGTTTTGTTTATTTGTTAAAGAAAAAGTCATAATTTCTTGGAATCCCAAGCCAATCATTATTTCTCGTATAGTATCGCAGAACTCTTCTATTTCTAAGCCCCTACCTATGGTTGGGAGTTTTGGAGTCTCTGGTTCCATGTTATTTAAGTTATAGGCTATTGCTATATCCTCAACAACATCTCTTTGATGCATTATATCATTTCTATAGGCTGGGTAATAAACCACGAGCTTGCTTTTGTTTTTCTCAGCTATATCGTATCTTGCTCTTTTTAGCAGGGCTATTATTTCTTCGTCGGTTAAGCTTAGCCCAAGTATTTTTCTGCAGTAATCTAAGTCAATCTCAAACTTCTTTGGAGTTAAATCGGGCGTTATTATGGTCTTTTCGGGATATTTTACCTCAACGCTGTATATTTTGCCACCTCTGTCGGCGAGGGCGGTGACGATAACATTCAATGGTAAAAGCAGAGTTTCAATGCTATGGCCCGTCATCTCTATGAATACGTTTTTCGTTTCTTCGGTAATTTTTCCAGTATAGGCAGAGTTTATTATGGGTGGAATAGAAAGGACATTCCCCTTAGAATCTATCATTAAAGGATATTCATCATATTTTTTAATTAAATGACCATATTCTCTCCCTTTTGGATGCTTTTCGAGTATCTCTTTTGGGGTCATCTCCTCTTCAAAATCCAAGGGAACGAACTTTATCCCCTCTGGCTTAACCGTGGTGTAATGTATCGGTGGAGCAATCTTATCATAATCATATATACCTATCGAAGTGGCATGACGATTTCTACCATAGGTCAGGTGAATCTTCTCTTGCAGTTGAATAATCTGTCTTATCGATTCTTCGTCAAAGCTCAGATTTTTGACAACTGCTGCAACGGTTTTGGCTCTCACCCTTTCAACCTTTTTGCTTACTATCATGCTTATTTCGGGAGGGTTTACTTTATAATTTGGGATACCTTCCTCTATCCCAAGATGGCCTTTTAATTCCCTTGCTATACCCTCTACACTCCATAAATCTGGTCTGTTTGTATCTTTTAAGTCTATTTTAACTTCATTTTCATAAAAATCTTCAACCTCACCTTTAACATATAAAATTAAATCCTCAAGCTCCTCTCTATTTATCTCTCTTCCAAGAAGGGGTTTTAAGTCTGCGAGGTTAAATTCTACGGTTGGCATTCAGATCACCCTAAGAAACCTTCACGTTTCTAAGCCATTCTAAATCGTAGCTGAAGAGGTATCTTATATCATTAACTCCGAGCTTGAACATCGCAAGTCTATCTATACCAATGCCCCACGCTATTACGGGAACATCTATGCCTAGAGGTTTAGTAAGCTCCTCTCTGAATATTCCCGAACCACCAAATTCTATCCATCCCATTTCGGGGTGCTTCGCTGATAGCTGAACTGAAGGTTCGGTAAATGGGTAATAGTCCGGGAAGAATTTAACTTCCTTGGCTCCCGCTATTTCCTTAGCGAACATCTCAAGTATTCCGAGCAAGTTTCTTAAGTTTAAAGACTCGTCTATTACTATACCCTCAACTTGGTTGAATTCTATTAAATGTGTAGCGTCAAGAACATCTGGTCTATAACATCTTGCGATTGCGAAATATTTTCCCGGTATCTGGGGTTTGGAAGCTAAAGTTCTTGCAGATAAGCATGTGCCATGAGCGCGAGGCATGAGTTGCATCGCCTTTCTCGGGTCCCATTTATAACGCCAGCCCCTACTACCCGCTACTCCCACTTCGTGTGCTTTTTTAACTTGCTCTACAATCTCTTTTCTTGGGAGCTTGCCATATCTCGGTGTTTTTAGTTGATAGGTGCTCGTCCAGTCTCTTGCGGGATGATTTTGGGGTTGAAAAAGAGCATCAAAATTCCAGAACTCTGTCTCAACAAGGGGACCCACCATCTCTATAAATCCAAGCTCTATGAGTTTTCTTCTTATTTTTGAGATAAACCTAAGATAAGGCTGCCTTTTGCCGGGATATATTTTCTTCCCGGGCACTTCAACGTTGTAAGGTTTGAATTTTACTTTTTTCCATGCCCGAGTTATTATAAGCTCTGAAGTAAGATGAGTTATCTCCTTTCCAGCAAGTTTCTCAGCCCTCTTAAAAACGTCTTCCCTCTCTTCTTCAACAAGCTTTCTCTGCTTAAGAATTTTCAATAACCTTTCTTCAATTTTATTGCCTTGGGCAATATCCTTTAAAGCCTTCTCTATCTCATACTCTTCTGGAAAGGAGACCAAGTAAAGCCTCCCTTCTTTTATCTCCACCCAGTTATTTTTTTTAGCCCACTGCATAGCTATGTTAAAGTTCTCAACTTTTTCCTTAGCCTCTTGTATGCTGAGAGATTTCTCTCTTAACAATTTGGCAAGCCTTATCTCTGGTAGCCCCTCTTTGAGATATTTTTCCCCCTCATCGGTGAGCCTTATCATGCCAAAAAGTTGGCGTTAATTATTTTTAAAGTTTTCACTT
>CAZSVW010000053.1:3038-8335 GCA_964610485.1 Candidatus Hydrothermarchaeota archaeon
AGCTTTAAGAAAAGCTTATGATAGCGAGGAGAATGAGATAGCAAGACTCCAGCTTAAAAATATACTGGAAAATATAAAACTTGCGAGAGAGCTTTCTTTGCCAATTTGTCAAGACACCGGTATTCCCTATTTCTTTGTAGAACTCGGAAAAAATAAAACTAAGAAGGAAATTGAAGAAGCCATTATAGAGGGCGTTAAGCTTGCAACAGGAGAAATACCTCTTCGCCCTAACGTTGTTTCTCCTCTTACAAGAGAAAATAGCGGTAATAACGTTGGATACCGCATGCCTATAATAAACTGGAAATTCTCGGATAAAAGCTATACAGAGATCGTCTATTTTCCCAAAGGCGCTGGAAGTGAGAACATGTCAAGGTTAAAGATGCTTAGACCTAATGAAAGCATTGAGGATTTTGTTCTCGAAACTGTAAAAAAAGCTCAAGGTAACCCTTGTCCTCCAATAATCGTTGGTATAGGAATAGGAGGGAGCTTTGACTTCTCTGCAAAACTTGCCAAAGAGGCTTTGATAAGAGATTTCTCAGAGCATAATGGCGATGAAAACATAGCAAAACTTGAGGAAAGGCTACTTAAGAAAATAAACTCCCTTGGCATAGGTCCGATGGGCGTGGGAGGAAAAACCACCTGTTTAAAGGTGAGCATAGAAGTAGCAAGTTGCCATACTGCAAGCTTGCCAGTAGCGGTTAACCTACAATGCTGGGCTCATAGGATTGCCAAAATTAAAGTCTAGTGTTTAATAATAGAAGGGACGAATATGGAAAAGCATCTTCATACTCCCATAGGAGATAGGGATATAAAAGAATTAAGTTATGGAGATGTGGTCTATATAAGTGGGGAAATAGTAACAGCTCGTGATAAAGCACATGCGAAGCTGGTTAAAGAAGAACCCCCAGAAGGTCTGAATTTAAATGTGATTTACCATGCAGGCCCCTTGGTTAAAAAGATAGATAAGGAAACAAAAGTTCTTTCTTGTGGACCCACAACCAGTTCTAGAATGCAGGAATATATTGGGCACATAGAGAAGAAATACAAGACAAAAGTCTTTATAGGAAAAGGGAAGCTTAAAACAGAGAGGTCCGTATTTTTGCTTTTTACCGGGGGATGTGGCGTGCTTGCTGCAAGTAAAATAGTGAGAGTAAAGAAAGTATATTGGGAGAAGTTAGGTTTACCAGAAGCTTTATGGGTTTTGGAAGTACAAAAATTTGGTCCACTTGTTGTTGTAAACCCATGCAAAAAAGATTAAAAATGTAAACATCATATGAATATTGCATGTTTGTAAGTTTATATAACTTTGCAGATGAAGTTAGGAAGGAATTTAATTTTAATGATCCAAAAGTTAATGACACTACACTGAGAGATGGGGAGCAAACACCAGGAGTTGTGTTTACTACGGAGGAAAAACTTGAGATAGCTAGGTTGTTGGATGAGATTGGAGTTCAGCAAATAGAAGCGGGAACTCCGGCAATGTCTCCTCACGAAGCAGAGGCCGTGAGGAAAATAGCCAAAGAGGACTTAAATGCAAGTATAATGGGATGGGCACGTGCAGTAAAGCAAGACGTTGACTCTGTAATTGATACCGGAGCAGATGCTGTTGCGATTTCTATAGCGACTTCTGATATCCATCTCCAATACAAGCTAAAAAAGACTAGGGAAGAGGTGCTAGAAATGGCCACATCTTGCGTTGAATATGCAAAGGAGCATGGAATGTATGTTTCTCTAAATGCTGAAGATGCCACTAGAACTGACTATCCTTTTCTTAAGGAATTTTGTATTAAAGGAAAAGAGGCGGGAGCCGATAGGATAAGGATATGCGATACACTCGGAGTACTCATACCTCAATCTTCTAGATATCTCGTAAGGAAAATAATAGAAGACACAGGAGTTTCTATAGAAATACATGCTCACAATGATTATGAGTTGGCGGTAGCTAATAGCTTAGCTGCCCTCGAAGCCGGAGCTGAATGGGTCTCTACCACCGTCAATGGAATAGGTGAGAGAGCGGGAAATGCCAGCTTGGAATCTATAATCATGAGTTTGCTGAAACTTTACAATCTTGACCTTCCATTTAAAATAAGCAAAATATATGAGCTCTCTAGATTTGTAGAAAAAGCTAGCGGGTTACCCATACCTAAGAATAAAGCGATTGTAGGAGAACACATGTTTACACATGAGTCTGGAATACATGTGGATGGGGTTCTCAAGTTTCCATATACATATGAATCTTTTTTACCAGATGAGATTGGAATGAGCAGGAGGATAGTTATAGGGAAACATTCGGGAAAGCATGCGGTTTGGGATAAACTCAAAGAACTTGGAATTGAAGTTAGTAAAGATGAACTCCTTGAGATTGTTGGGGCAGTTAAAGAAGTTGCGATTTCACGAAAAAGTGCATTAACAGATGAAGAACTTAAAGCTATAGCAGAGAATGTTTTGAAACGGAAGAAAAATGGGGAAGACAATAGTTGAGAAGATTTTAAGTGATAAATCTGGCAGAGATCTGAAGGCAGGAGATATAGCCTTAGTTAAAGTAGATCTATGTTATGTGCAAGATGGTACTGGTCCATTGACCTTTGTGCAATGGGAAAAACTAAAAAAAGTGGCTAATCCGCAGAAAACTATAATATTTATTGATCATGCTTCTCCTTCCCCTAGAAAAGAACTCTCCAATGACCATGCAACTTTAAGAAAGATAGCACGGAGATACAATCTCATATTGAGTGATGTAGGAGAGGGGGTATGTCATCAAGTTGCCGCCGAAAGTTTTATATCTCCCGGGGAGGTTGTAGTGGGAGCAGATTCGCACACATGCATGGGCGGTGCCCTCTCAGCTTTCGCGACGGGCATGGGTTCTACCGATGTTGCCGTGGCTATAGCCTATGGTAAAAATTGGTTTAGAGTACCAGAAACCATAAAATTTGAAGTAGAAGGCGAATTTAATGATGGTGTTTTTTCTAAAGATTTGATTCTCCACATAATTGGAAAGATAGGGAGCAACGGGGCAACTTACAAGGCCATGGAGTTCTCTGGAGAGACCATAGAAAATATGGAGGTTGAGGATAGGATGGTTCTGACAAACATGAGTGTAGAAGCGGGAGCCAAGACAGGAGTAGTAGCTAGTGATGAAAAAACCAGAAAATACTTGAAAAAACAAGGAAGGGGAAAAAGCTATAGAGAAATAAAAAGCGATGAGGATGCAAAATTTCATACCACTATAAAAATAGATGTTTCTTCACTTTCTCCTATGGTTGCGTTACCTCATCATGTAGATAATGTTAAACCAGTAGAGGAATGCAAGGGGGTAAAGATAGACCAAGTATTTGTGGGAACATGCACAAATGGGAGGATAGGAGATTTAAAGATAGTTGCCGAAATACTCAAAGGAGAGAGAGTGAATAGGGATACCAGACTTATTGTAACCCCTGCTTCTAGGAAAGTCTATCTTCAGGCACTTAAAGAAGGAATAATAGAAACTTTAATAGAAGCCGGAGCAGTTGTAACTTCTCCCGGATGTGGGGCTTGTGTAGGTGTGCATAGTGGAGTTCTGGCAGATGGGGAACGTTGTCTATCTACACAAAATAGGAATTTCAAAGGCAGAATGGGAAATCCGAATTCTTTTATATTCTTGGCTTCTCCAGCTACAGCAGCGGCAACGGCAATAGAGGGAAAAATAGCAGATCCAAGAGAATATATTTAGGTGTTAAAAATGGGTAGGGCTTGGAGGTTTGGAGACAACATAAGTACTGATCTAATAGCTCCCGGTAGATACTTCCATCTTCGCTCTAATCTGAATGAGTTAGCTAAGCATGTATTGGAAGACGCAAGAGCGGAATTTGCAACTCAGGTTAAAAAGGGAGATTTTATTGTGGCAGGAGAGAATTTTGGCTTGGGTTCAAGTAGAGAGCATGCAGCAAGAATAATAAAAATAGCAGGTATTAAAGCAATCTTAGCCAAATCCTTTGCTAGAATATTTTTTAGGAACTGTATAAATATCGGTCTTCCTTGTATAATATGCAATACGGATAAAATAGATGATGGAGATGAGCTAGATATCGATATAGAAAGAGGGATTGTGATAGATAAAACTAAGAATATAAAAATAAATTTCAATCCACTACCGAGGATAATGTTAAAGATACTGGAAGATGGAGGATTAATAGAACATCTTAAAAAACATGGTGGATTTAGTTTGGAGGGATAGATCGTGAAAGATAAGGTGGAAAAATGGTGTAGTGAGGAAGGAATCTTAAAAGAAAAGGTAGATGACCCGAACTCTGAGTTTAACTTAGTTATTTCCTTCCCAGACGAAGCCCAAGTATTAAATATTCTTCAACCCAAAGGGAAAGATTACGTATGGATAGTCTCTAGGACGGTGGTATCTAGCGAGCATAAAGAGAGGCTCAAAAAGAAGAGTGCAGAAGAACTAGAGAACTTTCTATGGGACCTCAGATTTACACTAGCAAGCAGACCTACATCTTTTAATTTGCAAATCTCTAACGGGGTATTGGAAGGGTTTACTATAACTTATCGAATATATTCAGACGGATTAAACAAACATACGCTGATGCAAGCTATAAGGGAAGTACACAAAAGCAGGTTGATCGTCCTCTGGAAATTAATTCATGCCACTAAATAAAAAAAAGTTAGAGCTCATACTACAGAAATGCGAAGGATATGCTAATCCCAAAGTTGAGCTTGAGCAGTATGTTACCCCATCTCATATAGCTGCGGAACTCCTATTCGTTGCATTCTTAAAAGGAGACATAAAAGGGAAAATTGTTGCAGATCTTGGCTGTGGAACCGGGATATTAGGGATAGGGGCAAAAATTATGGGAGCAAAGAAGGTACTGGGGATAGACATTGATAAAGAAGCCATAGAAATTGCAAAGAGAAATGCCAAAAAAATGGAGGTCAAGATAGATTTTATAGTTGGTGACATTGAAAATTTTAATGTGGAAGTAGATACTGTATTGCAGAACCCCCCTTTTGGGGTAAAGAGAAGGGGTGCAGATTTAATGTTCCTAAAAAAATCTATTCAAATATCTAAAGTAGTATATTCTATGCACAAAAGGGAAACCAGAGAGTTTATTATTAATTTTTTGGAAAATATTGGGGCTAAAATTACGGACATGGTCACATGCAATTTCTACCTACCTAGACTTTACACCTTCCATCAAAAAAACCGTAAGTTCATTTTAGTAGATTTGTATAGAATAGAGACATAGAAGAGGGTGTTGATATGAAAAATGGAGAGTTTGTTATTCCGGGAGATGAGTTGGGAACAT
>CAZSVW010000054.1:0-3808 GCA_964610485.1 Candidatus Hydrothermarchaeota archaeon
ATGGAGATATACTCGCTTAATCTCCTTAATTCAAATGGAGATTCCATCTGGAATCCCCACGAGGTACTAAGGATAAGCGTCGATAGGAATCTATCACCCGGATGGCACGTATGCAAGGTTTTCGTTGAAGGCATCTCTTCTCCAAAATTTAACTTTAAAAAGGTGTAAAAAATGGGATTCAGTGTAACTGCAACCCACATGATATTGTTTATAGCCGCATTAGCTATAGCTGCTGGAATAGCTGGCGTGGTAAGTGAAACCGGAGATGTAATAGAGGCTGGAATACAAAAGAAAATGGAAATAACAGAAAAGATGTTCGAGACCGATATAAAAATTATCCATGTTCAGTCTGACGAATATACATTTGTCTATGTTTTAAATTCCGGAAAAAGAGTAATTAATCCAGAAAAAATGGGGGTATTCATCGACGATGAGTGGAGAACATTTACTTATCAAATTCTGAATAGGTCTACAAATATCGATAATTCACTCTTTGACCCGGGAGAAATTCTCGTTCTGAATACCACTTCTCTCCTCCCCGGGAAACACAAGGTCAAGGTCGTGGTGCAGGACGGAGTGTATGATGTATATCTTTTCAACAAGTGAGGAGGTATGGAATATCTAAGAATAGAGATAGAAAGCGATGAGTTGCACAGAAAGATAGGGGCGGGAATTCCAAAGGGAGCTCTCATGCTGATAGAAGGCGAAGAAGGTTCTGGAAAGAGCATAGTATGCCAAAGGCTGGCTTATGGTTTTCTGAGGAATGGTCACAGTGTAACTTACATTTCATCGGAGCTTACAATGAAGGACTTCATAGCCCAGATGAAATCCATAGAATACAGGATCCACGAATTTGTGACATCAAAAAAACTTCTTTTCATCCCGATGTTCCCGCGTATGGGCAAAGTAGTTCCAAGGGAGGACTTTCTGTACCGTTTAATGAGGGCCAAAAAACTGTTTGAAAAGGAAGCAATAATCATAGATACCTTCAATTCACTGATAAAAGAAAACTTTTCAAAGGATGATATGTTTAAAACAATATCTTTTTTAAAGAAAGTCATCAATTCTGGTAGGACTATAATAATAACTGCAAATCCGTCAATGATAGATAAAAATATAATAGATTTGCTGAGATCCATAAGTGATATTCATTTTAAGCTTGAAATTAAGAGTATTGGAGGGGATTTAAAGAGATTTATAAACATCTACAGATTCAGGGGGTCTTCTATTCAGATTAGTGGAGGAATAGGATTCAGGGTAGAACCAAAGATAGGATTCGTTATAGAAATATCTGCGGTTGCGTAAAAATGGCAAAACCCGATGAAAAAGCATTCAAAAGGGCAATAGAAAGAAATCCTCACTTGGGAGAATATTTAGATAAGTTTCTCAAGGAAGGAAACCCAAAACCGGACTTCTACGTTCAGCTTTCTAGAGAGATGAAAGGAATGGAGGATATAAATCTAATTTACCCCGTGGGAGACCCCATTTTTATCCATATATACAAAGCTGAGGGAGAAAGAGAACCGAAGTATATAGTTATAGAGCCGGAATTCACTCCAACACTCAGGGAGAAATATAAAGCCATCTTCAAAAGGATGCTGGAAATAATTCCATTTCAGCCAGAGCCAAAAGATTCTAGAGAATTTAAGCTCATATTAGATAAAATGTTGGGAGAAATATGTCAGATAGGAGAAGAAGAGGAGAAAAAAGGGATCTTCTCTAAAATTCTCAAAAAGAAGAACCTAGAAAAGGTATACGTTACACCCAGAGAATACGATGAGCTAAGATACAAGTTTATGAAGGATATGGCCGGACTGGGTGCTTTAGAGCCCTTTGTCAGAGACCACTATATCGAAGATATTCACTGCATAGGAATAGGCAATATCTATCTCTTCCACAAAATTTTCGAACTGATGGAAACAAATGTGGGGTTTTACTATGATGAAGACCTGAATAGCTATTGCTATAAACTCAGCGAATACCTCGACAAACCCGTGAGCAAATCGAACCCCATAGTTGATGGAGCATTACCCGACGGGTCTAGGATAAACATAATATACGGCAGAGAAGTAAGCAGAAAGGGTTCAAGCTTCACAATAAGAAAATTTGCCGCCGTACCGCTTAGCATAACCCAGCTTGTGAGCTGGAAATCCCTGAGCTCACAAATTGCCGCTTATCTATGGCTGTGCTTGGAGAACGGAATGTCCGTGTTTGTATGCGGAGAAACTGCAAGCGGGAAAACCACATTGCTAAATGCAATGGCTGTATTTATCAAGCACGATGCGAAGATACTGACCGCCGAAGATACGCCTGAGGTGAATGTTCCGCACGAAAATTGGCAGCAGCTCATAACCAGAGGAAGTCTTGGCAGGGAAAGGAGAAAAACGCTATCTACGGTTACTATGATGGACCTCCTGAGAGCAGCCCTCAGGTCAAGGCCTGATTACATCATAGTGGGAGAGATCAGGGGGCAGGAGGGGGCTGTCGCATTTCAAGCAATGCAGGCTGGACATCCGTGCATGGCTACTTTTCATGCATCTTCTGTCAGAAAGATGATACAGAGGTTTACGGGCGATCCCATAAACGTTCCGGAAATCACCATGGACAACCTAAATGTGGCAGTGTTCCAACAAGCTCTGTATAGGGAAGGAAAGCTAATTAGGAGAGTACTCGAAGTTGTGGAGATAGAAGGCTACTCTCATGAGGCTAAGGGAATAATAACGAGAAGCGTATTTAATTGGCTTCCAAACACAGATACCCATGTCTTTTCTGGAATGTACAACAGCTATATTTTAGAAGAAAAGATCGCAAAAAAGCTGGGATATACCAATGTCAAGGAAATATACAAAGAAATGGAGCTAAGGAGAAGAATAATCGAAAAAATGATCGAACTAGAGATTTTTGACTACCATGAAGTCTATGAAATTGTGAAAAAGTACCGAGAATATGGCGTCGAAGGTCTTCCTTTTGAGGTGTAAGATATGGAATTTCAGAAATTTATAGCAAGAAATCCACATCTCAGAGAATATATAGATAAATTTACTGAAAAAACTGGAGAAACGCCTCAATTTTACCTTAAGTTAGAAAGAGAAATGAGAAAAATAAGATTTCCAAACATAATATACCTCGCGGGAGAACCTGTATTTGTCCATATTTATAGGAAAAAAGGCGAGGAAACGAGATACTATTCGATAGAACCGGAATTATCTAAAGAAGAAAAGGAGCTGTACGACAAAGTATTTGAGAGAATATTGCTACTCGCTCAACATGCAAAAGAACCCAGAGATACCGAAGAGCTGAAGGGTCTGATTAAGGAACTTCTAGATAGAGTTGTATCTGTTGGAAAAGAAGAGAAAAAAAGGTTCTCCCTGTTCAAGAAGATACCCGTAACAAAAAAACAGTACGAG
The DNA here is from genome assembly GCA_964610485.1 of Candidatus Hydrothermarchaeota archaeon. Lineage (GTDB taxonomy): Archaea > Hydrothermarchaeota > Hydrothermarchaeia > Hydrothermarchaeales > CAZSVW01 > CAZSVW01. Next base: position 3,408 of record CAZSVW010000054.1, read on the forward strand.
GCACTGGAGTACAATTTAATAAAAAATATAATAGGGATGGGGATACTAGAGCCCCTAAGCAGAGACCCATACATAGAGGATATATTCTGCTCCGGAGTTGGCAACATATTCGTTGTACATAAAATATTTGGACCGCTCAAAACAAACATTATTGTAAAGTCCGACCTTGAGCTGGATGAATACTGCTATAAGCTTAGCGAAAGGATGGACAAGCCCCTAAGCGACGCTACTCCAATAGCAGACGGTACCCTTCCCGATGGGTCCAGGGTAAATATCGTCTACAGTAGAGCAATAAGTAGGAGGGGATCGAGTTTCTCGATAAGAAAACAGATCGCAGAACCTCTGAGTATTCCAAAAATTGTAGAGCTCGGAACAATAAGCAAGGAGATGGCTGGATACCT
>CAZSVW010000054.1:3908-8282 GCA_964610485.1 Candidatus Hydrothermarchaeota archaeon
ATCATAGTCGGAGAGATAAGAGGCGCAGAGGGCAATATAGCATTTCAAGCAATGCAGACAGGACACCCGGTGATGTCGACCTTTCACTCTTCTTCCGTAAGAAAGATGATTCAGAGACTAACAGGAAATCCGATAAACGTTCCGATAAATTTCATAGATAATCTAAACATCGCCGTTATAATGGGAAACTACTATAGGGAAGGGATAGTCGTAAGGAGAGTTTCCGAGCTTGCAGAAATCGAAGGATATAACAAAGAAGTGGGGGGAGTACTTACACGAACCATGTTTGAATGGGACCCGATAACCGATAGGCACCTCTTCAAAGGAATGTTCAACAGCTATATTCTGGAGAGCAAAATTGCAAATATCCTTGGATATGAAGATAAAAGGAAAATTTACGATGATCTAGCGCTTAGAGCAAAAATAATAGATGAAATGGTAAAAAGAAAAATATTTGACTACTATGAAGTTTACGAGATAATAAAATCATTTAACTACGACGGTATAGATGGTTTGCCTTTCGATATAGAAAAATGAAGGAGATAAATATTGGTAAATTCAAAAAAGTAGAAATAAGAAATATAATACATAAAATAAAGGAGAAATTAGTAGAAAACTTATCAAAAGCGGGTGAGGATCTAACCATTCAAAAATATATAACAAACGTATTTGCCCCCCTAATGACGTTCGGTATCTTGGTATCTACCGTTATGAAGTTCTTTGTTTTTAGATTTTTCCCACTTACAGGACCTATAACAAAATTGCCCCTCATCTTACCCTTCGTTTGTCTATTTCTAGCACTTTCATATCCTTTTCTATACCTGCATGGAAAAGCCAAGGATATTGATACAAAAATACATCTGTTTACTACCTATCTAAGTGTGATCAGCACTACGGGTGCAGAAAGAAAAGTACTTTTCAGAATGGCCTCTGAAAAAGAAGAATTTGGAACGGTCGCCAAAGAAATGAAAAAAATTCTCAAAGTGGCTGATGCATGGGGCATGGGATTTGTGAAAGCTTGCAGGCTATCGGCTAAAACTACTCCAAGTGTTATCTTCAAAGATTTTCTAGAGAGACTTGCGCATGCTTTCCAAGCTGGAGAGGAGATATCGGAGTTTCTCAGGCAGGAAGTAGACGTTGTTATGAATGGATATGAAAGGATGTACAAGCAAGCGCTTTACAAGATAGAAACTGCAAACGACCTGTATCTGAGTATGATAGTCACACTAGCATTTGTTTCTGCATTTGCTTTGATATTCCCCATGCTTACTGATTTAAGCATGACTACCATGCTTTATACCATGATTTTTCTCTTTTTAAGCGCGGATATTGCAATGCTCGTGTTCATCAAAACTGTAACACCCGCCGATGACCTATACCATAATCTTACCGTCAAACCAAAAGGAAGGAAAAGGGTAGAAGCTTTAATTGTTCCCACTGGAATACTTACCCTTATAATTTTCTTTATCTTGATTTTTCTGGGAAAATTCTCCCTACCCATAAAAATTGCAATTTCCCAGACCCCGTGGTTAATGGTCGGTTTTCTCGCATACAAGGAAGAACAGCTGGTCAGAAGGAAAGACGATAACTTTCCAACCTTCATAAGAACCGTCGGTAATGCGGCTGGAGTTAGAGGGGGCAGCATCACTCCCGTGATAGGAAGCATAAGATTACATAACTATGGTCCCCTAACGGAGAACATAAAAGCGCTTTACAGAAGGCTTTCGTTGGGAGATGTGGAAACCTCATGGAGGTATTTTGCTGGAGAAAGCGGAAGCAATCTAATAGATAAATTTAGCAGAATATTCATAGAAGCTACCTACGCTGGTGGAGACCCAAGTATAGTGGGAGAAACCATAAGTAAGACGTTCATAAGAATGAACAACCTGAGAAAATTCAGATTACAGACGGCGACAAAACTCAGGGCTATGTTATACACATCCATGATAGGCATTGCAATTTCTATCTATGTAGTCGTATGGCTGGTCAAAACCTTGGCAGACCTTTTATTAAAATTCTCGGTTGGAAAGGGAAAGGAATATCTACCTGCACATTTCACCATGGGCTCTTTTGATTTAGATTTCATCCTATTCGTTATATGGATACTGATAGTACTCCATGCGGCAATTTCAGCGATTATAATAAAGATTGCCGATGGAGGAGACAAATACAATGCGCTAATACACTATGTAGCACTTTTGTGGCTTGGAGCTTTCATAGCAAAGGTAACACCAAAAGCTTTCAATACTTTTGTTCCTCTCGGCTAAATTTGTTAGAAAGCCAGAAATAGAGGACCCAGAAGGTAAAAGGTAGAGTTAAAATCCAAACGGCAAAAGAATATAATGCTGCTTGTTTTTTGGTATGTCCCAAATATGTATAAATCTTGTTTAGTATGAGAAACCATAGATAATTAAATATACCCAAAAAAATAGCCAACCCATAGGGAGACTTTATTCCGATTTTTTTCATTCAATCACGCGTTTCAACTTTAAAGTTATAGAACCCACACACATATTTGATATGGTGGAGGTATACACCCTGTGCCTAGCTTCCATTCCGGTCATTGCCTTAAGCGCTCCTTCAATATAACCTATGATAAACCTGCATATAACTGCGGGATTTTTATATCCTCTTTTTTCTAGAATTTTCCTAAAAGAGCATTCTAAAACTTGAACCGCGAATTCGATTTCGTTATCCTTTTTTATAATATCGGCTATCTTAACTTTATAGAAAGGAGATATCTTCTGTAAAATCGTATTTACGGCGTTTTCTGGAGTTGTATTTCCCACTTTCTTGCCCAATTTTTTTCCAGCCTTGTACCCCGCTCGATATATTATATCCTTCGCCCTCTCTTTCCCCAAAGAAGTTTCCAGCTCCTCAACAATGGCTTCTATGGCGAGGATGAATCCCTTTTCAAATTCCAATTCTCCTTCCTCCACTAAATTTATAGGAAATTTTTCCTTATAACTGTTTCGAGTTTGGAAAAAAAAGGTTTATCTACATTACACATACAACCTCTGTTCGATGAACGTGATCGATCCCACTCTCAGGCTTTCTACAGGGATAAAAGAGCTCGACCTCATGCTCAACGGAGGAATAATAAAGAATACCGTCACATTAATTTCCGGACCCCCCGGGTCTGGAAAAACCTTAATATGTTTAAATTTCATCTATGCTGGAGCAGAAAATGGTGAAAGAGGTCTATATGTATCCCTAGAAGAAGAGCTCTCTGGACTTAGATGCGCAGCGAAGGGCATAGGGCTGAAAAACTTTGAGAGGTACATAAAGGAAAACAGAATAGTTGTCCTTGATATCGGTTCAATGAGAAGCGAAAAAATGGGAGAAGACATGCTAAAAGTAAGCAGTATCCTCAAACATATAAGAACTTTGAAAGTAACTTCTGGTCTGGATTTTAAGAGGATAGTAATAGACTCGATTCCGGCGATTAGCACAGTTTATCAGACTGAAGGAGGATTAAGAAGGGCTCTATTCCACCTTTTCTCTCAGTTGAAGGATGAGGGATTTACTATAATGGCAACAACAGAAATAGAGAGAAACGTGGGGATAACCAGATATTCAGAGGCATACCTTGCAGATACCGTTATAAGGTTGAAATGGAGTCCAAAACTGACAGATAAAGCTATCTATTCTATTTCAATACCAAAAATGAGATACTCAGAAAAAAGCGACCATGAATACCAGTATAGGATAACTCCACAAGGAATAAAGATAAGCATGCATGCGCAGGCATGGTAGAAAAGGAATACAGCGGGGAAGGGTACAACTTAATAATAACCTCTCCTACCACATACTCCATTTCATGTTTAAGAGTAGTAGAAGAATTGTCTCAAAAAGGGAGAACACTGTATGTTTCAGTCAACAGGCCTTTCATTTTTCTTAAAGAACATTTCAACGAAAAATTAAAAGATATAGTGTTTATTGACTGTATAAGCAGGATAATTTCAGACATAGGAGAGTTAAAGACTCTAACACAAGAATTCTCTTCTCCATGCTTTTTTGTAAAATCTCCAGAGAATCTAACAGACATAAGTGTGGTGATCTTCGAGGCGATTCAACAGGAAAAAATAGACTATGTTTTTTTTGATTCGCTTTCTACCCTACTATTGTACAATGAAGTTAAAAGTGTTGCCAAATTTGCCCATTTCCTTGTAGGAAAACTCCGATTAAAAAAAACCCATTCAACATTTGTTGTGGTAGAAAATCCTGAAGAAAAAGGATTTATTTCGCAGGTCGTACAGTTCTTCGATAACGTCTTTGAATTTTTCTAAATCTTAATTTCTTTCCCCACTTTAAGACCAGTTTTGGTAAAAATAAGTTCTCTCAAATTGCAATCGTGATTTGTACCCCTCATCT
>CAZSVW010000055.1:0-8235 GCA_964610485.1 Candidatus Hydrothermarchaeota archaeon
TGGGAGGATTTAGAGGAGGATACAAACGGTATATGCAAAGTTCTAAATTCAAACAAGCAATTAAAAAACTTATAGAAATATCCTCAAAAAGAAAAACCTGTATCCTCTGTGCAGAGTATTTTCCTTGGAGATGCCATCGCAGACACATAGCAAATTATCTCCAAATATTGGGAATAGAAGTAGTCCACTTAATAGACGCAAACAAAGTGTGGTTAGACAAAAAATATTATTAAAGATAAAAAACCTAAATAGTTTTGATTAAGGGCCCGTAGCTTAGCTCGGTAGAGCGCCCGGCTCATAACCGGGTGGTCGCCGGTTCAAATCCGGCCGGGCCCATTCAATGAAAAGAGTTTCCGTAATAGATAGTGAATTGTGTGTGGGATGCCAGTTATGTATGTTTGCTTGTTCTAGATTGAGAGGGTACTATGGACTAGGGAAGAGTGCAATTTTTGTTAGATCTGCAGGTGGAGTAGAAAGAGGGTTTGTGGTCATAGTATGTAGAGCATGCGAGCATCCGCCATGCGCAAAAGTTTGTCCTACTGGCGCATTAAAACCCAAGGAAGATGGAGGAGTTACACTCGAAGAAGATTTATGCATAGGTTGCAAGCTATGCGTAGAGGCATGCGTCATAGGTGCCATTAGATGGGATGAAGACAAAGACAAACCAATAGTTTGTAGATATTGCGGCTATTGTGTAGATTTCTGTCCTCATGGAGTCCTAAGCTTGGAGGAGACAAAATGAGGGTTCTTTATATCGACTTAAATAGATTTGACTATCATGTAGAAATTAGAGAGGACCTACTACATCGATACTTAGGCGGAGTTGGAGCTGGTATAAAAATTCTCGAAGAAGAATGTCCTCCAAATACACATCCATTAAGTGATAAAAATGTCATAATACTTGCGGTTGGTCCATTAACAGGTAAATTTCCTTTAGCATCAAAAACTGTCGCTCTATTTAAGTCCCCTCATACGGGGAATCTAGGAGAAAGCCATGCCGGTGGCAGGTCAGCTATTGCAATCGCGTCTGCTGGATACGGGGCAATTGTAATTAAAGGAAAAAGTAGTATTCCAGTTTATCTTGTTATAGATGAAAAAGGAGTTAAATTCAGAGATGCCTCTGTCTTATGGGGAATGAGAAGTACACACACAGTTGGGAGGATAATAAGAGAAAAAGAAAAAGGAAGTGGGATAAGAACAATAATGCGTATCGGCAGAGCTGGAGAGAAACGAGTAAGTTATGCGTGCGTAGTTACAGAGACCTACAGGCACTTCGGGAGGCTTGGACTTGGAGCTGTATTTGGAAGTAAAAATCTAAAAGCAATTCTAATATACGGTAAAAAAAGTTTTAAAGTAAAAAATAGTGGATATTATAATAAAACATACAAAAAAATCTTTAAACTAGCTATTGAATCTAAAAAAATGAGAAAATATCATGACCTAGGAACTGCAGCAAATATCCTACCACTGAATAAAATTAAGTCCCTTCCGACTATGAATCTGAAAGCTTCAGAGTTTGACTTCGCAAATGAAATATCTGGAGAGAATTTAGCAGAAAAATTTTTGGGGAGAAGGCTGGCATGCTCCCATTGCCCAGTAGGATGTATACACCTTGCGGCTCTTAGGGTTCCATATGAACATGAACCATATTTTTATAAAACAACCTACATCTCCTATGATTATGAACTCATTTTCTCTCTTGGTAGTATGCTCGGAGTACGTTCTCCCGATGCCCTATTGAAGCTTATCGGAGAAACCGAGATACTCGGATTAGACGCGATTTCATCGGGTGTCTCTTTAGCTTGGGCTACTGAAGCTTTTAAAAAGGGACTAATCTCCAAAAAAGAGAGCATAGTTGAACTGGAATTTGGAAAGTGGGAAAATTATATCAAAGCTTTGCGGTACATAGTAGAGCAACCAAATGAATTCTACTCTTCATTAGCAAAAGGATGTGATTTCGCATCAAAAAGATTTGGAGGAGAAGAATTCGCTCTATCTTTTGCTGGAAATGAAATGGCTGGATACCACACCGGGCCCGCCAGCTATGTGAACTTTTTAACGGGTGCTAGGCATAGCCACCTAGATTCTGCTGGATATAGCTATGACCAGAAAATTGGAGAAGCGGACCCAAAGAAAATAGCCAACGCCCTATTTACTGAAGAAAGCTGGCGCCAAATACTATCTAGTTTAGTAGTTTGTTTCTTTGCTAGGGGAATCTATACTGAAGAAATCATAAAGGATTCCCTAGAGTCTATCGGAGTAACAGTAGAAGACCTAAAAAGAATTGGAACAAGGATACTGAGAGATAAATACAAATTCAAATTTAGAGAAGGATTTAAATTTGAAAAGCTTAGGATACCAAGAAGAATTTTTGAAACAGAGGCACATATTAAAATAGATGAAAAAACAGTAAAAGAAGCAATAAACGAGTATAAGAGACTACTGCTTGGCAGCGTATGAAGTTACCACCTCTAAAAATATAATAGTGGCTATCTCAAAAATCAGACCTTCAGTACCTATAGGCTCGTATTCTCCCAATAATACCCTTGTTAGATAGTCCTTATCTTTTGGAAGTTCTTCTCTCCCCCTAATTCTTATAACTACATCAGATGCCATAGCTAATCTAGATTCTGGGTGAGATGTAATTGAAATCACTCTACATCCTATCTTTTTAGAGGCCTCAGCTAACTTAACACATAAGAGAGTCTCTCCTGAACCAGAAATTACAACGATTAGATCTTCTTTAGTCAAAAAAGGGAGAGTACTCTCTTCCATCACATGTACCTCATACCCTGCGTGAAATAGCCTATTAGCAAATATATAACCCACAAGCTTAGATGAACCCGCACCTACTACGAAAATTCTTTTTGCGCTTTTTATCTCATTGACTATCCTATTTAAGTCATCCTCGCTTATTTCATCTACTATATCTTTTATCTTTTCTACTACCCTTATCAGTTCTTTTTTCATGTTTATGTTTTAAAAACCTCCTTCAGATAAATTTTACTTCAGGTTTACCATCAACCTCGATGACGATTACTTTAAATCCTTCTTTTTCTATGCTTTTATAATCATGGCCAGCATCGCTAGTATAAAATGCAAGAAAAGATAGCACCTCATCGCTTATATTTACTACCCTATGAGCATAATTTGGAGGAACATAAGCTATGGTGCCTTTTTCAAGTTCTAAATAATTAACTTCTCCTTTTCTACTCTGCATAACTAACAATCCCCTACCTTTAATGCAATAGTATATCTCCCCAACCTCTTTCTCATGGTAATGCCCTTTAGTCATAAAATATTCGCTTCCAACCTTTCCGGGGTATAGCAATGTAAGAGATAAGTTTAGATCATCGTTTTTAAATTCGTATACTTCATAAACTATTTTATTTTGATCCAAATTGTTAAGTTCATCCTTAAAATAAAAAATTTCTCTCATATCTTTCAACTTCCTTACAATTTTACTGTCGAATGGAGATATAATATCCTCCAATCTAGCTGTTCTCGCCTCCATATTAAATGTTATAAAACGATAAAATTTTTAAACTCTTCTGCTCAGACCCTTTCTTTATGGTGGTATATACTAAAGAAATTCGGGTATCCTGCAAAGCTGATGGGGATATGCAAGATATAACGGGAGAAGTAAGTAGAGCTGTAAAAGAAAGTAGAATAAAAAATGGAATAGTGAATATTTTCATCATAGGTTCAACGGGAGCCATTACTACCATTGAATATGAACCGGGGTTGAAAAAGGATTTTCCGAGAGCTATGGAGAGAATAGCTCCTTCGGATATAGAGTACGAACATCATAAAACTTGGGGAGACGATAATGGAAGGAGTCACGTAAGAGCAAGCATAATTGGTCCAAGTTTAACAATCCCCATTATAAAGGGAGAATTACCACTAGGCACATGGCAACAAATAGTTGCGATAAATTTCGATACCAAAGACAGAAATAGGAGAATAATCATACAGATATATGGTGAATAAAAATGGTGACTGTTAGTTTGATAAAAGCGGATGTTGGAGGATATCCTGGACATAGCGGGATGCATAAAGATTTGATTAAAATAGCTGAAGATAAGTTAAATGAAGCAAAAAAAGAAGGTATTCTAATAGATTACAAAGTTTTAGCTTGCGGAGATGACTTACAACTATTAATGACCCATGATAAAGGGGTAAATAGTAATGAAATTCATGGATTAGCATGGAACACATTCAAAGCAGCTACAGAGAAAGCTAGAGAACTAAAATTATATGGAGCAGGGCAAGATTTACTTAAAGAGGCTTTTTCAGGGAATATTAGAGGAATGGGTCCAGGAATAGCGGAAATGGAATTTACAGAAAGAAAATCTGAACCTCTAATTGCATTTATGATGGATAAAACCGAACCTGGAGCATTTAACTTACCAATTTTCAGGATATTTGCTGACCCATTCAACACTGCTGGGCTAGTGATAGACCCGCATATGCACCAAGGGTTTAGATTTGAAATATGGGATATATATGAGCATAAAAGAGTGATACTAAACGCACCAGAAGAACTATATGATATATTGGCATTAATAGGGGCAAAATCTAGATATGTTATTAAACGAGTATATCCCAAAGAAGGGTCTCCCCTACCTTTAGACGAACCTGTTGCTGTTATAAGCACCGAAAAACTCTATCAAATTGCTCACAAATATATAGGAAAAGACGACCCAGTAGCTCTAGTTAGAGCCCAATCAGGTCTTCCTGCCCTTGGAGAAGTACTAGAACCTTTTGCCTTTCCCCATCTAGTAAGTGGGTGGATGAGGGGTTCTCATAATGGGCCATTAATTCCCGTTAGCTTTGAGCAAGCGAGATGCACTAGATTCGATGGCCCTCCCAGGTGCATTGCCGCTGGTTTTCAAATAAGCAATGGTAAACTTATAGGTCCTGTTGACCTATTTAAAGATGTTGCTTTTGATGAAACTAGGAGAAAAGCTCAAGAGATAGCAGATTACATGAGGAGACATGGTCCTTTTGAACCACACCGACTACCTCTAGAGGAAATGGAGTACACCACACTACCGGATGTACTAGAAAAATTAAAGGAGAGGTTCGGTAAAGTTGAATAAACTTAAACCCCCCATTATAATACTAAATTTTAAAGCTTACAAAGAATCTTGCGGGAATAGAGGTCTAACTCTTGCCAAAATTTGTCAAGATGTAAGTGAGGAAACGGGGGTAACGATAGTAGTTGCCCCTCAACAATTTGACCTAGCATTGATTGCAAAGGAAGTTAACATTCCATGTCTCGCTCAACATGTAGATGCACTAGAGCCTGGAAGTTTTACTGGCTGGACAACTCTACTTGCAGCAAAGGAAGCGGGAGCCATAGGGTCTATAGTGAATCATAGTGAACATGCGATGAAACTACGAGATATAGAAAAGATAATCCGAATGAGCAGAGATATGGATATGGGTGTAGTTGCATGTAGCAACAATTTAGAAGTGAGTAGAGCTATTGCCGAGCTAGGGCCATATTCCATTGCAATAGAACCCCCAAAGTTGATAGGGACGGGAATACCGGTCTCCAAAGCAGAGCCTCAAATTGTTTCCAGCGCCGTAGAGGAAATAAAACGGATAAACAAAAAAATTATGGTTCTATGTGGAGCCGGGATTTCTACCGGGGAAGATGTAAAAGCTGCAATAGAGCTAGGAGCAGAAGGAGTGCTCCTAGCTAGTGGAGTTGTAAAAGCCAAGAACCCACGAAAAGTATTGCTAGACCTAGCCTCCTTTTAATTTTAATTTTCCCAAGGAAATCTTGGGTCAAAATACTGTAGTAAATCCTCCAAAAACTCATCTAAAATTGCCTCTTCATTAAGTTTAACTTCAAATTTCTTTCTTATTGCTTCCATTATATGGGTAGGGATTCCATTTCCTTTTTTAAGAATATCAGAAATAAATATTCTGACATCCCTATACTTTCTTTCTAAAATTATTGCCCATCTTTTGCCAATAATAAACGGTTCTGTAAGCTTTTTATCATAACTTTTATACTTACGGAGAAATCTTTCTTCATGAGACGAACTAACAAAGGGACCGAGATGCAATTTCGCTTTTGGAAGTTTGGAACTTCTAAGTTCAAAATATATAGCTACTTTTCTATCACTTACAGAAAAAAAACTTCCTTCCACTATGAATTCTCTCTCTTTGAGGGCTTTTTTTAACCTTTTAATGGTCTTTCTAAGCTGAGGATAAAGTATATCGTCCAAAATATCTGGTTTTTCAAAAATTATAGCAAATATTTCTGTTCCTCTTTTTTTAAATTTACTTATCACATCTCTTTTACATTTTTTTCTTTTTTTTGGAAAGAAAAAAGTATATTTTGGATTTCTAAGATATTCTTTAGCAGCATATACAAATCTGGCAAATTTCTCCTCACTTAATGCACTTGCCACATTCCTATTCTCATCTACTGGGTCTACAAAAATCAATGGTGAATTTGGAAATTTTCTTCTTAACTTTTTTTTGCTTAGATCTCCAAACTGAACAACCTCACCAAATTTCCATCTCGTTGCATTTTCTAAAACATTTAAAAAGCTTCCATATTTAATAATTAGTAACTCGCATAAATAACCTGAAAACCCCTCAACCTTAGACTCTGCCCCATAGCATGAAATTCCCTTTAAAAATTGTTTTAAAATCCTAACTTCGTCCTCTTTTCCTTTAATATTTTCCCTAACAAATCTATCATGAAAAGGAGTTCTATCAACTGACGAGACCATATTCCTAGGACTTTCAATCAGATAACAAGGGACGAGCTCTACATCATATCCCTTGAATTCTCCTTTAACATACGGATGTTCAGCATATTTCTTTTGTAATTTTTCGAGAATTTCTTTACCTATATTCTCAACTACCTTCTCTAACTCCTTTTTGCTATATTCTCTAGGAAAAAGAAGGAAAATATCTAGATCTTTCTCATATCTCAACCAAGTGTTGCGAGAACAGGACCCCACGAGTTTTACTTCTATCCTGCTATCCAGTTTTTTTACTCTCTCCTTTATTTTACTTATTAGTTCGTTCGATATATCCCTTAACTTTTTTTCCTCCTGCTTGCTCGGTTTTATTTTTTGAAGAATTTCTTTCATGTTAAGAATCTAAAAGAATTCGTAGGTATAAAGATGATGCTCAAAATACTACGTGAACCTCTAACTGGAAAGGAGTTATATCTAAAGACAAATATAGAAGTCCTAAAACTTTGGAAATTATGCAAACTTTCAGATGAAATAGAAATTAAAAGTGTAGCAACACACTATTTAAGATTAGAAAGAAAAATACCACAATATGCAAGATTTTCTCCATCCATTCAACGCGAATTCATAACTTATTCCGTAATAGGTCTCAAAGGAGATGAAAAAATAGATAAAAAATCAAAAGAACTTAAAAACAAAATTATAGAAATAAGTTCAAATAAATTCAAAATTGCAGAAAAATTTGTAAGTTCATTCTCTAATGAGGCATGCTTTATTATTGCAGGTGATGTTGCACTAAATATGGCACATTCAGAACCAAGAGAGGAAAAAAGTACTGGAGAACTTGTGAATGGCTCAGATCTGGATATCGTAGCTATAACATTAGATAATTTTGATATATCACGACTGGATAAGGAAATGCACATAAAGAAGTATGTATATTTGAAAACCTACAAAGAGGAGGTAGACTATATTGTAAAACCTCTATCGAAAGTAGAAAAACAAGCAAAATTTGAGAGTTTTGAAGATATGGTGGCTTGTAAAATTTTAAATGAAGGAAAATTCCTATATGGTAATGTTGAAATTTTTAAAGAAGTAAAAAAAATTTTGAAAAAAAACAAAATACCAAAAAAAATAAAAAATCTAGAAAAAAAAGCAAAAAAATTTAGAGAAAAAGCAGAAAAAATATTACTAAGCAAAGATAAAATATCAAAAAAAGAATATGACCTATATTTTTCAACAACACAAGAATTTAGCGAAATTTTTTGAATACTATTCTCAGAGGAGATGTCTTCTGCTACTCATTACCACACTACAGAGTTATATTGAAGAGAGATGATGTGCTCTTTTCAAATTTCTCTTAACGAAAAATCCGTTCCCATTCCCTCATAGAAAAAACTATGTAAAAATCTCTGTTTCTTTTCCAATATTGCTATGTCTTCTTCTAGGCCGCCAAGGGTTGTGAACCTTATGAAACCTTGCTTATCTATGTGCTTGACCATTAGCCCAA
>CAZSVW010000056.1:0-3874 GCA_964610485.1 Candidatus Hydrothermarchaeota archaeon
CACTCACTGATAGGTAAGACGCCCTTACGTGGTATTATGCTTAAGATAGGGAGATTGTTGTTGAGTTATCCGGATGCTGTTATAGCTGTGAGCAGGGCGGTTGAAGAGGAATGTAGGTTAATGACCTCTCGCCCAGTATATTTAATCCCCAATGGTATAGAGAGTGAGATAAAAAAATGTTCAAAGAGGAGCAATAGAGAGATTACCATAACTACCGTTGCGAGGCTTACCAAGAAAAAAGGAGTTTTAGACCTGATAGATATAGCAGTACCCCTTATTAGGAAGTATGGAAATGTAAGGTTTTTGATAATAGGGGATGGTCCTTTACGAGGAAAAATTGAAAAGAGAATTAGAAAATTGAATATTTCGCAATATTTTCATTTTACTGGAGAGATCTCAAGGGATAAAGTCTTATATTTACTCGAGCATTCAGATATTTTCATTTTACCTTCGAGAAAGGAAGCCTTTGGCATTTCTATCTTAGAAGCTATGTCGCGTGGCGTGCCCGTGGTGGCAAGAGACCATAGCGGGGTATCCGATATCGTCATTCACGGGAAAACGGGATTCCTGGCAAATTATAATAGAGAGATCGTTTCGTACATCGAAAAATTAATACAAAATCCAGAGCTCGGGAAATCTATCTCCAATGAAGCGATGAAAATTTTGCAGAGATACAGCTGGGAACACATTGTGAGGAAGGTAGAAAAAGTTTATAGAAGGGTTATTTATGAGAAAGGTGTCAATAACTGTTGATGTAGAGAGGGATTGTCCTCCAAAATTGCAAACTTTCCTTGGAATCAAAAGAGGGCTTCCGAAGTTGCTGGAGTTATTCCGTAGAGAAGAAATACTCGCCACTTTTTTTGTTACTGGGGAAATTGCAGAGTTTTTCCCTTCGATGATGGGAGATATCGTAGATGAGGGGCACGAATTAGGATGTCACGGAATGTTCCATGAAAGGTTTGATCTTCTCGATTATAAAAGAGCATCCTATGCAATATCGAAGGCAACCAATATACTTAACAGTTTCGGGGAGGTAACATCGTTTAGGGCTCCTTATCTAAAGTTTCCAGAATCTTACCTCTCTATTCTTAATGAGAATGGATATAGAATAGATTCTTCCGTTGCTACTTATAAGCCGCCATTCTTTTTTAAAAAACGCAAAGTTAACGGGATTGTTCGTATCCCCGTTTCTGTTACATCTTCCTTTTTAAGGCTTCCTTATTCCCTTGTCAGCTCCTTACTCTCTTGTGTTAAGCGTCCTGTACTTTTTATCCACCCTTGGGAATTCATTGACATGTCCAGCATGCCGATCCGTTTTGACTGTAGATTGGGAACGGGAAATTCTGCTTTAGAAAATTTAGAACGCTTAATTAGATACTTTAAACACAAAGATTATAAGTTTGTTCCGATCAGAGAGATGTAAGGAGCTGAAATTATGAAGACGATAGGATTATTGGGAGGAATGAGTTGGGAATCCTCTATAGAATACTATAGATTAATAAATGAAGAAATAAGAAAGAAACTCGGAGGACTTAGTTCAGCTAGATGTGTTCTTTTTTCATTTAATTTCAGGGAAATAGAAGAATTGCAGCGTTTAGATAAGTGGAAAGAGCTTTCTAACATCTTGTCTGATGCTGCTATTAAGCTTGAAAAAATAGGAGCAGAACTCCTACTCATATGTACAAATACAATGCATAAAGTGGCAGATGATATACAGAGGAGCGTGAACATACCTTTATTAAATATAATAGATGTCACCGCTGAGAAGATATTAGAAGATAAAATAAAAAAAGTCGGGTTGCTTGGTACTAGATTTACAATGGAGGATGAGTTCTTTGTTGGAAGGTTAGATAAAAAATTTGGAATAAAAGCAATTGTTCCCTCTGAACAGGAGCGTCAAGTAGTGCATGATATAATCTATCAAGAACTGTGCAAGGGTATAAGGAGAGAATCCTCAAAAGGTAAGTTGCTTGAGATAATTAATAAACTGACAGAAAGAGGGGCTGAAGGTATAATTCTTGGATGTACAGAGCTGCCCCTTCTTGTAACTGAAGGGGATACGAAGATTAAGATTTATAATACAACAAAAATCCATGCTTTGGCTGCTGTCGAATATGCTTTAGGTATTGGAGATGGAAGTTAAAGACGTGATGAATAGGAAGGTTATAGCATTAGAGCATTGGAACACTGCTCAAGAAGCAGCAAAACTCATGAAAAAACATAAAATAGGGAGCGTAATTATAAAGAAGGGAAATAGAGCTGTAGGTATTGTTACCGAGAGGGATTTAATTGAAAAAGTGGTTGCATCTGCCAGAGACCCTTCTAAAGTTAAGTTGGATTCTATCATGAGCTATCCCCTGATTACTGTGTCTCCATATCTAAACATCAGAGAGGCTTCAAAAAAAATGAAGGAACATAAAATAAAAAGATTGCCCGTTGTGGAGTCTGGAAGGCTTGTGGGGATATTGACGACTTTTGATATATTAAAAACCATTCCTCAGCTATATAGCGAAGTAGTGAAGGTATGGGTAGAGCCGTAAGCTAGAAAAACAGTTATATAGGCAGGTATTATCTCCTTTCAATTATGGGGGATAGAACTGCAGCCCTCTACGTAAGAGTTTCAACCGAGGAGCAGGCAGAGAGGGGGGCAAGCATAGAAGCTCAGGAGGAATTTCTCCGCGAGTGGGCGGCCAAAGAGGGCTTTGAGGTTTATAAGGTCTACAAGGACGAAGGAATAAGCGGGGCAACGCTCGAGAGGCCTGCCTTGCAAGCTCTGATAAGGGATGCAAAGCGGGGAAAATTCCAGGTCGTGCTCTGCTACCACAACGACAGGCTGAGCAGGGATACAAAGGATGCGCTCACAATAGTTCAGGATTTGCTGCGATATGGAGTTAGGGTGAGGTTCAGCAATTTGGATATAGACATCACAACGCCTGAGGGAGAAATGATGTTCACGCTACAGGCTGCATTCGCAACTTACTTTAGAAAAGACCTGGCGAGGAAGACAAAGTTTGGAATGCAGAAGCTGAAGAAGCAAGGGTACTGGGTTGGCAGAATACCGGAGCTTTTCGAGGTTGAGCGTGGGAAACACACGAAGATAAAACCGAGCAAGATCTTGCTCAGGGCGAAAGAACTGAGAGACCTCGGCTACAGCTACAGGGAGATCGCCAAAAGAATAAGGGAGGAAGTGGGAATAGAAATAAACCATGTCAAAGTCTGGAGGGCTTTGAGATTGTGTGATGAGCTAGGTGTTTAGCTCAAGAAAAAAGTTTCTCATGTTTTTCTGCGATTTCATCCGCCAAAGCATCCAAAGTTCTGTAGTCTTCTTCTTTGGGAAGGCCTTTTATCAGTACCGGTTGTAGAAGCTCTACATTCAGGTTTGATACAATTTCTTTTAACTGGTCAACTATTCTTCCACCCCATCCATAGGAGCCCACTATTCCAACAAATCTAACTTTGGGCTTGAATATCCTTACTAAATATGCTATGTATAGGGCTAATGGATGAGGGCCTCCGAGTACGGTAGGTGAAGCGATTACTATGGTGGGTGCATCGACCAATGCCATTGCCAGTTCTCCTATATCGGTTACTGAGAGATTGAAGATTTTCACATTAATCCCCCTTT
Organism: Candidatus Hydrothermarchaeota archaeon; assembly: GCA_964610485.1. GTDB lineage: Archaea > Hydrothermarchaeota > Hydrothermarchaeia > Hydrothermarchaeales > CAZSVW01 > CAZSVW01. Next base: position 3,626 of record CAZSVW010000056.1, read on the forward strand.
TTACAAGCGCACTGGTTAGGTACTCCACCATAGATGCTGTACTACCGTGCATTGAAACAAATGGTATAATAACCTCATTCTCTACTTTATCTGAAATCCACTCTTTATATGCTGTAAGAATGAAATCCGGGATATCATAGACAGGACCATGACTTGGTGCGATAATTTGAACATCCATCTCTTCTATCTTTTTAAGATGCTTTTTTATGAAAGGCCTAAAGGGCATCATTATTTCTGCATAATATCTTT
>CAZSVW010000056.1:3884-8144 GCA_964610485.1 Candidatus Hydrothermarchaeota archaeon
TTCGCAGCTTCGTAGACTTTTGCGTCGTTTCCAGCAAAAAGTTTGGTAGTTGCTAAATGTGAGCCCAGAAAATCGCAGGTAAAGAGGATTTTATCTTCCTTTAAATAAGTAAACATCGTCTCTGGCCAATGAACCCAAGGAGCAATTATGAACTCTAAAGTTTTATTGCCTAAAGAAATATTTTCACCATCCATCACGGTGATGAACTTCTCTCTCGAAACGTGTAAGAGTTCTATAAGGAAATCTCTACATTTGGAATTGGTAACTACTTTAGCCTCGGGATATAGCTCCAAAATTTCTGGAATAGATCCAGAGTGATCCTGTTCCGCATGGTTCGCAATGATGTAGTCCAATCTTTCGATACCCATTTCCTCTAAATTTTGTATGAGAATTTCTTTTTTGCTGGGATCTACGGTGTCGATTAAAGCTATTTTTTTGTCTCCTTCTATTAGGTAGGAATTATAGCTCGTTCCATCGGGGAGGGGGATGAGTTCGTCAAAAAGCCTCCTATCCCAATCCAAAGCCCCCACAAAATATACTCCTTCTTTTAATTTTACTATGCACATAATAATTTGTAGTTTCTATCTCATGTTATTAAATACTTTTCATTTCAAAAGGTAAGCTTTATATTTCCTTTTTTACTTTTAAAAAATGCGGAGGAGGTACCTTGAAGTTTTTGTTCGGAGAGTCAAAAGAGCTGAGGAAGTGGGTGATAATAGGAGTATCTATAGGTATAGTTGCAGGTTTAGGCTCTGCTCTCTTCTATAAACTTCTGGAGATAGGAATAAAATGCATGTTGGGAAAGATAGCGGGTTATTCTCCTCCCGACCCTTACTATGAGTGGAGAAATTTTACTTTGCCTACAAAGAGATTTTTACTTCCAGTTGTTACTACGTTGGGAGGTTTGCTTGCTGGGCTTATAATATTCAAATTTGCACCAGAGGCAGAGGGACATGGAACCGATGCGGCAATAGCGGCCTTTCATAGGCAGGCGGGAAGGATAAGAGGTAGAGTTCCGCTAGTAAAAATCATTGCAACTACTTTAACGATAGGTTCTGGAGGAAGCGCTGGGAGAGAGGGTCCTGCTGCTCAAATAGGTGCGGGGTTTGGGTCTCTGGTTGCATCTTTTCTTAAGCTGAATGCCAGAGATAGGAGAATAGCCTTAGCGGTTGGTATAGGTGCGGGGGTTGGTAGCATTTTCAAGTCTCCATTGGGAGGAGCCCTCTTCGGCATAGAGGTTCTCTATAAGAAAGATTTTGAGGTTGAGGGCGTTATACCATCATTTATAGCATCATTCATAGGTTATTTTATATTCGGAGCTATTTATGGTTATTCTCCTATTTTCGATATGCCTCCTACACCTCTTCCCACTCTTTCCCAATTAATTCTGTACGTCATTTTAGGTCTCGCATGCGTCCCCGTGGGTTTTGCTTATGTGAGGTTCTTTTATGGAACTAGGAGATTTTTCCAAAGTATGAGAATTCCAGATTATATAAAACCCGCTATAGGAGGATTTTTAACAGGAACGATAGGAATGTTTGTGCCCCAAGTATTGGAGATGGGCTATGGATGGATAACCAACTATTCCCATGGAGAATTTATTATAGGATACTCCAACATGACGGGGGAGTGGAAATTGGCATGTCTTTCGCTCCTTGTACTTATGGTTATAAAGATCGTGGCTACCGGATTAACCATAGGTTCTGGAGGTAGCGGGGGTGTATTTGCTCCCGGATTGTTTATAGGTGCGATGCTCGGCTCGGCTTTGGGGCTAGCTTTTTCTAATCTCTTCCCGTCTATTTGTCCCGATAAGGTTGCATTTATCTCTTCTTTTACCGTTGTTGGAATGATGGCCTTCTTTAGTGGGGTAGCTAAAGTTCCTATAGCTTGTATAATTATGGTGAGCGAGATGACGGGGAGCTACGAACTCCTTCCAGCGGCGATGGTATCTAGCGTGCTAGCTTATATGCTTCTAGGAGAGGACACCATATATCATGAGCAAGTTCCAACTAGGGCGGACTCTCCAGCCCATCTAAGGGAATATGAAATAGGTTTACTGGGTAAACTGAAAGTCAGGGATGCGATGAAAGATGAAATACCGATCGTTAAACCCACTTCTACACTCGAGGAAACTCTAGAAATCATGGAAAAGTTTGATACGAAGTGGGCAATGGTGGTGGATAAAAGTGAGCTTTTGGGAATATTGACGGTCGAAGACATATTTATGCTTCCTCCCGATAAGAGAAAAGATTCGCACGTTAAGGAAGTTATGACAACAAATCTGGTTGTTACTTATGAGGATGAAACATTAATGGATGCTTTGAGAAAGATGATACTCCAAGGGGTAGGGCAACTTCCTGTTGTTGATAGGAATAATCCCAAGAAATTAAAAGGAGCAATAACTAGATGCGATGTTTTGGAGGTATATGAGGATAAACTAAGAAAAATTGTCAACGAAGAACTTTAGCTTTAAGTATTTTTTGCACATTTTCAAACGTTTCTTTATCTATAATAGCTTTATGTTCTCCTTCCGTTACGATGTTGTCCCATTTCAAAAATCCGCAGTAGATCGGATTTTTTAGAATGTTTGCAATGGTTTGTTTTTTCCATTTTCCACCCCGTTTGGTAGGAACTTTCCTTGAGTTTAGGTATTCCGCTATATTTTTTAGACTGTAACCTTGGAGATAAAGCTCAAAAATTTTCTTTACCCACAGTGCTTCTTTTCTATTCACTATGAGTCTGCCATTTTTGTAATTATATCCATAAGGGTGGGCTGAACCCAAAAATTTTCCGAGTTTTGCTTTTTTGATCATTCCCTTTTTTATGGCGTCTCCTTTATTTTCCTTATTTTTGTTAATTTTTAGGAACTTCAAGATTATATCGAAAATGTGTCTTCCGAGTGGCGTGGTTGTGTCTATTCCCTCGCTTACCACCACCAAATTTTTCTTCTCTTTTCCAATGATTTCTATTAGTTTGCGGGTTATTTCATCTACATTCCAAACTACCAGAACATCCCATTTCTCTGTTTCTTCCACAGCACCTTTAAAAATACTCCATCCCTTGGATAGGCAGTAATTTTCAAGTTTCTCTCTTTTTCTTCCTATAATTAGGGCCTTCATTGAATTAGTTCTTCTATTTGTTTCAATATTTCAAGCGCTTCTTTCTTTATTTTTTTGTCTTCCTCGTTTCTAGGTTTAGTTTTTCTTAGGAGCTTCTTATATCTACCCGCAATTCTCGCATATTTTATTTTTCCATGATTTGAGGATTTGAGGTCAATCAGATATCTCTTTAGGTTTTCCAGATACCTTAAAAGTTTTTTATTCTTTCCCACACTTTCAGAGTTTATAGAGTCTATGAAGCTTTTGAGAAAGTATGCGGCTCTCTTTCCTTTTGGAGTAAGAAAAACAAATTTAGTTCTGCCTTCTTTTTTAGTATAAATTATTCCGATTTCTTCGAATTTTCTTATTAAATTGAAAGTATGTGCGTAAGGTGAATTTATTTTGCTTGAAAGCTCTGAAATGCTGCATTTCTCCTTATCCATAAGACAAAGTAGAGCTTTAGAACTCTTCTTCTGCAGAAATAGGTCCATTTTACATATGGTACAGTTCTTCTGCCTGTATTAGTCTGAATCCTTTGTCTTTGAGTATTTTTTCTGCTTTTTCTAGCTCATTTACTCTAGCTATTAATGTTGCCTTGTTTCTCTCTCTAGTTATGAATGCATATGCATATTCTATGTTTATGTCCGATTCTCCCAGGATTTTGGTTACATTAGCTAAGCTTCCAGGCTCGTCTCCCATTTCCACTGCAAGTACGTCGGTCAATCCGACAGAATATCCCCTTTTTTTAAGTGCGTCTCTTGCTTTCTCCGGATTATCTACTATCAACCTTATTATTCCATATTCTCCAACTTCCCCAACAGACAGAGCCCTTATATTTATATTTTCTTCACCAAGAGCACCGGCTATTCTTGCAAGACTTCCGGGCTTATTTTCAACAAAAACTGAAAGTTGTTTAACTGCCATTTTTTCACCTCTATATTTTATCTTTTCTCAGGTCTATTATTCTTTTCGCTTTTCCCGGAGTTCTTGGAATAGAACCTGGAGATACTAGTTCTACTTTGGCAGAGACATTGAGTACTTCTTTAAGTTCCCTCTCTATTTTCTTTTCCAGTGCTAGTAGGTCTTTGAGTTTATCACTAAATACCTTTTCTGTGACCTCAACCCTAACCAAAAGCTTATCCAGAATGTCTCTATCCACTAT